>DASQZK010000669.1:0-2069 GCA_035638735.1 Bacteroidales bacterium | reverse complement strand
ATTCACTATTTTCAGAAAAATATTGACAGCGAGACGATCGAAAAACGCTCGAAAAACCAGTTGTGGGTTAACAGCGGTATCTTCCTCCTGGCTTTCCTCTACTGGTTCATAACCCTTCTTATCAGCGAAGGCTTTGCTTACGATCCCGATACCCTTATCGTATCAAAAGAGCCGTTTAAATACCTGCATAATATTATCGACATGCCAGTAGTGGGAATCATTTTGGCAGCCGGTGTCGTACTGGTGCTTTTTTCCATTATACGTTCACTGTCAGGAAATTTCAGAAATGCCATCGCCTTTTCGGGTACAGGTACGATCCTGACCGTTTTCGCTTTGTTCCTTATTGCCGGTTTTAACAATACAAGCTATTACCCTTCTGTTTCAGACCTGCAGAGTTCGCTGACGATACAGAACAGCTCCTCAAGCCGGTATACCCTTACGGCGATGAGTTACGTGTCGATCCTTGTACCCTTCGTCTTTGCTTATATTTTCTATGCCTGGAGGTCTATTAACAAGAAGAAAATAGACAGTGCCGAGATGGAAGGTGATTCGCATGCTTATTAAAATAAATAGGAGATTAAATCAATGTATACCAGTTCAATACTTTTCTACCTGTCGTGGCCGGTACTCATTTTTATTTCGTACATGCTGATTCGTTTTCTACGGGAAAAATTTGAAGAACGGTGGAAGGACTAGGCCTTCTTTTCAGGCAGCACCCAGTAAAGGGTTGGTCTGCATCCGGCAACTTTCACTGAGACGCCCGTCTGAAGGACTATCAGGAGAAGGGAAAGCCGTGAAGGAATAACTGAAAGCCCAGGCTTTCCTATCGTTTGACAAGGGTTGAAACCACTGAAACAAGAATGTATAACAGCACGGCCAGGGCTATGCCTTCGATGCGGAAGAAGACGAGAAGCAGCAATGCTGACACCAGGAAGGCGTACTTGAGCACGTTATTTTTAATGCTGTAGTCCTGGAATTTAAAGGCAAACATTGGCAGTCGCGAGACCAGTAGAAGGGCAAGGATGACCGTGAAGATAAGGATGGAGAGATGGTTCAGCGGAATGAAGGACAGTCTTCCGTAACTGAATGATAAGCCGGCAGCCGCAAAAAACAAGGCATTAGCTGGCGTAGGAAGTCCGCGGAATCCGTACTTTTGTTCTTCATCGTTGTTGAAGATAGCCAGGCGGAGACCCGACAGCACAGGGATCAGAAGGCCGGTAAAGGCAAATACCTCCCCTTGCAGCTGCCCGGATGTGCTCAGTTCATGTTGCATGGAATAAACAATGAGTCCCGGCAACAAGCCAAAGCTGATCATGTCGGCAAGGCTGTCAAGCGATTTACCAATGGCCGAATGGACGCCCAGCAGCCGGGCCAGGAAACCATCGAAGAAATCAAAAACAGCAGCCAGGAAAATCATCGATGAGGCACCAACAATGTTGCCGTTGAAAAGGAAGATCACACCAACCGAACCGGCAGTGAGGTTTAAAAGTGTGACTGTATTGGGAATGTGTTTTCGCATTCTTTATGAAATTAAGTGAACAAATTTGACGATTATTTGATTTACAAAAAAGCATTCATTGATATTTTCAGTTCAAATGATCACCAGCGGAATGTTTTTATCACTCCCCGGAGGTTAAAAGATAGTCGCTTTCACGACTGACCTGTTCGGCAACAGGAATTACCACGATGTTTGCCAGGTATGCGAAAAATGATCGATATACCCTCATGAGCAGGTATACGGTTAGTATTAATTGAGATGAATGATCTTTTTAACGGACATACTAATTATGACATGATATGAAGAAAGAGACATTTGCTGATTTTCTCGACAGCATAAACAGCAGTTACTGTGCCGACGTGCCTTCGATGCTGGATTCACACCGGTTTGTGGAAGACCTGATCTTCCTGCTTTTTCCTATTAAGGAAAATAAAAATATAAGCAAACGGGAGATAGAAATCCGGCTCGACAGAATGAAGCTCCGGCTTAAGGAACTGCTTATACCCCTGGAGAAAGATTTAAAGAAAAAGCCTGAATCGCTGACCCGTGACTTTTTCGACCAGTTGCCGGA
>DASQZK010000668.1:0-2940 GCA_035638735.1 Bacteroidales bacterium | reverse complement strand
CCATCCGGTTCAACCGCCAAAAAGATATGCGGTGGAATGCAACCATTGAAAGATTGAAGGATATCAGAACAGCTGAACTGGCTTTTAAATCAGAAAACGGAGAATTTACAGCAAGCTTTGACACCCTGATTAGTTTTGTTAAAACAGATTCCTTTTCAGTTGTAAAGGCAATTGGTACGGTACCCGATTCGCTAACTGAAGCCCAGGCATTGGCTCTTAATCTGGTTGTACGCGATACCATTCCTGTTAGCGTCAGGGATTCCCTGTTTGGAAAATCTTATCCTGTTGATTCCCTGCAATATGTACCCTATGCATCCGACCATACATTTACACTGGGCGCCGGAGAAATTGAAACCGGATCGAAAGTGAAGGTACAGGTTTTTGAGGCAAAGGTACCCAATAGTATATTGCTTCACGGAATGGATGAGCAATTGGTCGCTAATTTTAATGATGAGAGAATAAAACTAACCGGTTATGCCGGACTAAAGGTAGGTTCACTCACCGAGGCTACCAATAATGCGGGTAACTGGGAATAATCCCTGTCACACATGCAGCATGAAATAGCATTAATTGATGAAACGCTGGATATAAACCAGGCACCATATTATCATATATCCATTCAATCCTCATTGAATGGATTTTCTTTTTGTATACTCGACACTATTAATAATAAATATGTATTGCTGAAACATTACAAGATTGATGACAATCTGCCCAGAAATATTTATTATGAAAAGATTGACGAGCTGGTTAAGGATGAAGAATGGCTTGACCTTCCGTATAAGAGTGCCCGGTTTATGAATATATCCGATAAAGTGGTATTTGTACCCCGGCGCTTTTTTGCTGAAACAGATATCAAAAAACATTTTGAGTTTGCCCATGATATGGAAGAGCTCGACGAATTGCATTACAATAATCTTGCTATACCTGATGCCTGTTCGGTATTTTCGGTTCCCAATTATGTAGCCAACAGCCTGCTGAAAAAAATATCAGGATTACAGTTCTATCATCATACTTCACCAATGCTGTACAATGCTTTCGGGAACCATCAGATCACCACACCTCGTGTCTTTATCAATTATCACGCCCATTTTGTTGATGTTATGGTCGTGGAGAAAGACACCATGCTTTTTTACAATGCTTTTCCTTACGGAGCCCCGAGTGATGTGCTGTATTATATATTGTATGTGTACGACAAAACAGGACTCAATATGGAAGAGAATGAGCTCATCATCATGGGCAACGTGAAAAAGAAATCTTCCCATATCGAAGAACTATCGGGATATATCAAAAAGATAAAATTTGAAAAGCTCAGCGGAGGATTTGTTTACAGCTATACGCTGAACGATATTCCCTCCTATCGTTTTACCACCTTGTTTAATTTGTACAATTGCGCATAATCAGCGGCACACATAAGGGCAGGATTATTCATCCCGACAAATCGTTCAGGGCACGACCCACTACCGATATTGCCAGGGAAAGTCTGTTTAACATCCTGGTCAATAATTTCGACCTGGAGTCGATCAGGGTGCTCGACCTGTTTTCCGGTACAGGAAGCATCACCTATGAATTTGCCTCGAGAGGTTGTCCACAGATCGATCTGGTAGAAAAAAACTACTATCATTACCGTTTTATCAAACGCATGCTGGGAGAGATGGGATTTAACCAGGTGAAGACATGGAAAACAGACGTGTTTACCTTTATCGAACACACGCCTGATCAGTACGACCTGATATTTGCCGATCCGCCTTATGACATGCCGGGGATTGATACATTGCCCGGACTGATCGAAAAACACAATTTGCTGGCAGAAGACGGCTGGTTTATCCTCGAGCATTCGAAGAATCTGAATTTCAGCGCCGAACCAGAATTCAGGATGCTCAGGAATTACGGAAGTGTTCATTTCAGTATCTTTGGGCAGAAAAAAAGTGAAAAATAAGTGAAAATATAAGGCGAGAATTTTGGTAGAAAAGAAAATTCAATTACTTTTGTGCCACGCTTAACGCAATAAGCAACGTTCTTACAAAAAGGTCTGGTAGTTCAGCTGGTTAGAATACATGCCTGTCACGCATGGGGTCGCGGGTTCGAGTCCCGTCCAGACCGCTTCTAAAACAAACAAAAGCCTCGCAATCAAAAGATTGCGGGGCTTTTTTGTTTTATACACTCAATATGCTGACAATACGATTTTGACACTCATTTAACGTACAGACATAAACAACAGAACTATGGAAATCATATTACTGATCACAGGCATAGCCGCAGGCGCCTTACTGGGTTATTTACTGGTGAAAAGTCAGCTGGCCGCCAACTCCGTTCCCAAAACCGAACTGCTTGCCCTGCAAAATGAATATAGCACGATAAAAGAGTTGCAGGTTCGACTACAGGTAGAGAAAGATACCATGAATGACCATGTCAACGAGCTGGCTAATAAACTGAAGGAATCAGAAAATGAACTGCGAGATAAAAACGATGCGCTGAACCAGTTAAAAATTAATTTTTCGGAGCTGCATTCAAAGAACGAGGTGTTTAGGGAGAAACTTGAGACGCAGAAGCAGGAAATAGAAAACCTGGGGAAGAAATTTAAAATGGAATTCGAAAACCTGGCCAATAAGATTCTGGAAGAGAAAAGTGAAAAATTCACCAAAACGAACAGGGAGAATATCGAAAGCCTGTTGAAGCCCCTGGGTGAAAATATCAAAGAGTTCAGGACCCGCGTAGATGAAGTATACCACAAGGAATCGAAAGAACGGTTCTCTCTTGGAGAACGAGTGAAGGAACTGGCTGCGCTGAACGAAACCATCAGCAAGGAAGCCCGTGAATTAACCAAAGCCTTGCGTTCAGAATCCAAGACACAGGGTAACTGGGGTGAGATGATTCTGGAGAAGATACTGGAACTGTCCGGGTTGCGCAAGGGAGAGGAATATTTTATGGAACACCAGT
>DASQZK010000667.1:0-5490 GCA_035638735.1 Bacteroidales bacterium | reverse complement strand
AAAAGCATTTTTATACAGATTCTTGTCAAGAATGAATGAACCGAGTCCGTCGCGGCCCGATTTTTGCCTGTAAATTTTCTTGTGAATAGTATAAGCAGGATGCCCGGTGTACGACGAAAGGACTTTGGCCGCCCTGCCGGTTGGTGCCATCAGTACCGACCGGTGCTTTAATCCGGTCAGCGTGCGCACTAAAGCATTGACAATGGTCGTTTTACCTGTACCTGCATAACCTTTGATCAGGAACAAGCCCCTGTTTATGGGTGAACCTATGAAAGACGACAGTTCTTCCAGGAGGATTTCCTGACCCGGAGTAGGCTCAAAATCCAGATTTTTTCTGAGTTCCTGCTCGATGTAGTTTTTCAACATGCTTGCAAAGAAATGATAAATTTCAAATTATAATATATTTTTTTTGCTAAATTTGCGCAAACTATAAAACCATTTAACGACCAAAGTAATGAGAACAGTTTTCCAAATTATCCTCGGAATCGCCATCCTCGTCCTTGCATATTTTGTTTATGACAGTATTTTGACACCTATCCGTTTTAACAAAGCCAAAGATGTAAGGGAAAATAAAACTATCAGCAGGATGGAGCAAATCCGGGAAGCCCAGAAAGCTTACAAAGATGTTAACACTGCGTATACCGGCAGTTTTGACACCTTGATTTATTTCCTGAAAAATGACTCATTTGCCATTACCAAGGCTATCGGTACCATTCCTGAAGACCTTATTGATTCTGTAGGGATCACCAAAGCAAGGAATATTGCCCTCAAACGAGGAATCATTAAAAGGTCGGTTACCAAAATCCCGGTTATGGACTCCCTGTACGGAAAATCATTTCCGGTTGACTCATTACAATATGTACCTTTCACAAAAGGGAAACGGTTCAATATGAAAGCGGGTGAATATGTGACCCCTTCCAATCTTACCGTCAAGGTTGTGGAAGTATCGGTACCATACAGTGTCCTTCTTAAAGGACTTGATCCGCAGCTCGTTGTCAATTATGCCGATCAAAGGAAAAAGATCACAAATTACCCCGGTCTTAAGTTTGGATCCGAAACCGAAGGAACGCTTACAGGAAACTGGGAATAATTATGGTTACATGAATGATTTTAAGTACGTATCCGACGACTATAACATTAATAAAACCATCACTTACAGATTATCCATCCAACTCAACCCGGATGGATTTTCTGTCTTAATAGCCGACGCCCACAAGAATATCCTTTTCCTGCTGCACCGCAAAGGTGAAAATTTTGGTGACAACCTCAGCGAATTCAAGGATAACATGGACCTTTACCCCGTGACCAACCTTCGTTTTGCCCGGTCGGTCATACTGGTGAACACAACCGAGTTTACACTTGTGCCATCTGAATACTATTCCGAAGACCTGCGCGAACTGTATATCCGGTTTAGTCACCCGCTGATGGATTTTGAACAGGTAATGACCAACCGTCTGGAAAATCCGGATGCCCGGCTGTTGTTTAAGCTCAAAGAGAAACACATCGGCCTGATAAAATCATTTCATAATTCGCCGGCCATAGTGCATTCATCGGTCCCATACCTCGAATATATCATGACTGGATATCAAGGTGAAGACGGGCTGTTCATCCATCATACAGGCAACCTCCTGTCCCTGTCAAGAACCAGGAATAACCAGCTGGAATTGCACAACATTATCGAAGCGGTGGATGACAACGACATTACCTATCATACCCTCAACACGTTCAAACATCTTGGTATGAATCGTGATTCCGACAAAATTCTCTATTCCGGGACCCTCAACGAGAACAGTGAGGCTGTCAACATATTATCACGTTATATCGGGCAGATCGTTCCCCTAAAAAATGAATTCCCGTTTGAACTGGCCGGGGATCTTAATGAGAACTATTTCATAAATCTTCTAAAAAGTACCGGTTGCGTATAATCAGCGGCAAATACAAGGGAAGGCATATCCGGCCGCCAGCCAACTTCAGGGCAAGGCCAACCACCGATTTTGCCCGCGAGAGCCTGTTCAATATCATTGGGAATACATTTGACTTTGAAGACCTTCACATCATGGACCTGTTTGCCGGCACCGGGAGTATCGGCCTCGAATTTGCTTCCCGTGGAGCCGGGAAAGTAGAGATGGTGGAAAAAAACTATATCCATTCGGAATTCATCAGGCGAACTTTAAAATCACTGGATACCGGCAATGCCAGGGTCATAAAATCGGATGTGTTCCGTTATCTCAATAAAGCCAGCGGCGTATACGACATTATATTTGCCGACCCTCCGTATGACCTGCCTGAATTCGAAAAAGTTCCGCTCCGGATACTCGACCATAAGAATCTGCTCAAACAGGACGGCTGGTTCATCCTGGAACATTCAAAACAATACACTTTTGAATCGCTTCCTGGATTTTTTGATCACAGGAATTATGGAAGTGTGAATTTCAGTTTTTTTCAGTCCGAATGAAATAAATCCGTTCAGGCAACTCAATGGTTTTTTGGCTGTCATTCACCCGCCACGACGATCCTGAACGGGATGCTCGTCCTGCCGTCACTGTAAAGACCGGTGTACACTCCCCTCTCCCATTTACTGACGTCAACCTCAAGGACCTGATTATTGCTAATTCCTTTCCGATGATACATCGTCCGTCCGGTTAAATCATATATCCTTACACCGGCCCTAAAACCGGAGCCAGGATAGTGTATAAACACCCTGTCAGCGGCGGGATTAGGATAAATACTGATTTTTTCGTTGCCGGTACAGCCAATCCCTTCGGTACCCTGGTTTACAACCACAATGCTGATAGTGTCCCTTACACCGGGATCGTCTTTGGAAACAGCCTCAACTTTAATGATGCCGTTGCCTTCAACCGTCCCGCTTGCACTCAGCCGCCCCGAAACCTCAGAAAAACTGCCGGGAACGGCTGTGGACTCTCCTTCAATAATTCGCATATCGTAATATGGAATAGTACAATCAACCGGGTATACTTTTGCAGCCAGATAGACTAAACCTTTATTCTTCGTGATGGAGTCAATGCCGCTTTTCTCGAATATGTCGACAGAATCGGCATGAATATGCCTGTAATATCCCAAAGGAACATCAATGCCACTGTCTTCTCCCATGAACGAAACAATGGCCATCGAAAAGGGAGGCAGATTTAATGTATATCCGTTTGCAAATCCGCTCACGGTATTTTCAGTAAGAACGACTCCCGTTGGTTCGGTAACATTCCAGTCGGCAGCAGAAAGCATTGCGATTCTTGCTGTATCGCTTATCCCCGCACCGGGAAGGTCAAGAGTTACATCGCGGCCGTTTTCAAAATCCCTGTTGACCAGGAGCACAGAATAGCGTGTACTGTCATTAAAGACATAACTGCTCACTGCCGGATACGTGTACTCCCGCGAAAACGTCCCGGTAATTGTTTCACCGTTCCAGGAAGATTTGAGCACATTACCTGTACAATAGCGGTTGAAAAGCATGGCAGCGTAATAAAGAGGTAAGGGCTTATAATCGAACCTGTCGTTATTGATAATTCGCCATTGCGACTGGTTCATGTTGAAGATCACCGGGATGGTGACCCCTCCCGAAGCTATCATGGATGCACAAAAATCAATGTATGAGACAGCCTGCCCGAATTTCCCATAGTAGTCAGGATTGCTATTGGTCATATTCCCTTCATACAGAAACAACGGGTATGCCTTCAAGTATTTTTGAAACATGGCCTTCCGGAAATTAGCTACCCCAGCTTTCTGTGATTCGATATAGGCAAATCCTGACTGATAATAGTTCAATTCCGATTCAAAAGGGATACTCGGATCGTAGTCAAAATTCCCGCCCATATAACCACTCACAGCCATCCAGTCGGGATTGTGAGGGGCATTATCAATGACTTCCTTACTCCAGCCACCGCTGTCGGAAATATCCCGACCGCTGAATGTCAGCAGGAATTTATCATTATCGTAAAAATCCGAGGATATCATATTGTCGACAAGAGGCCCTGTCCATTTTCCGTAGTCGGATGCACCGGCAAAGGGTGCATTATGGGAATCAGATCCCCAGACCTCGTTGCCAAATTCAAGGATAATGCCTTTTGATGCCGATAGAAGCTCGTCATAACCCTCTGCCTTACGCACGGCGCCTGAGGGATTTTCGGAACCCGCACCAAGATAATCGACAAAACGTTTCATGGTTGACGGGTCCTTGAAATAGTCTGTATATGAAGCCGTACCAATAGTAATGTTACTGTATATGCCCAATTCATTGCAAAGGTTTACAAAATCGGCAATGGTGTAATTGCTGTACGGATCACCAATGGAGAATTCATGGTTCCCCCCCGGATTACCTTCCAGGCTGTAAACGTTTGCGGTGAGCGCCCCCCACCGGATGGTGGCCGGACGGAGATCTCTCAGTAACTTCATCATATCCGATGAATATTTATCACCTCTCTTGTCGGGCAACCTGTGCAGCTGAACATCGTCAAGATAAACATATCCGGCACCATAAAGCTTCAGCTCAAAGGCCTGTCCGGAGCTGTTGTTCCCCTCGAAATAATAAGTATATACCTGCCAGTCTGAATCTGCATCCTGCTTTGTCGTCTCGAGCATTGCACCGAATTTAACCGAAAAGGGGCTGTTAAAGTCATCTCCTTTCTTCAGAGCGAACGAAAGTTCATACTGGTAACCTGAACGGTAAAACATGTTGTACCCGGTCTGGCATTTCACTATTGCCGGACTGGCATCCGTGCCCCAGCTGTTGATCATGGCCGACTGTTTTCCCTGGAAGGGATTATCTGTATATGGAGCCCAGGCGCAGCCAGTCCTTTTCCAGACATCTGTTTTGTCGAGGTTATGTTCGAGTGTTGAACGCGGAATGTAATTCGACATCAGTCCGCTGAAATCCCATGAAGGGTATGAACGGATGGAAACGTTCAGGCCAAGACCCTCCGAATGCGCTATGGCAGTATCAACGAATGAGACGGTGTTCTGAGTGTAAGAAACAACGGAAAAGGAAATGAACAGAAAAATGTATAAAAATCGCTTCATAACAATCAGGTTGGTAATTTTCGGGATTAATGTAGCCATTTTATCTGGATAATTTAAGGTATTATTACCGGAAAGACGACAGCTTATAATACATTAATCCTGCCCTTAATCCATGAATGGCTGATTATTTCACCAGCGCCCCTGGTTAAAGAAAACATATTTCATTACATTTATTTCTCACTATAATTGTTCCAAGCGAATCATGAATCATGTCAAAAAAAATTTACATCCTGGGAGCAGGTCTTGTAGGAAGTGCTATCGCTGCAGACCTCGTTAAAAACGGGTATGATGTTACCACCGTCGACAGTGACAGGGAAGCGCTTAGTCTTCTGAAAAAACGATCCGGGGTCCGTACAATCTTGGCAGACATATCTGCCGTTGACGAGCTTCACAGGATCATTGAAGAGGCATCTCTTGTGGTCGGCGCTGTTCCCGGTCACCTCGGTTTTAATATGCTGA
>DASQZK010000666.1:0-3154 GCA_035638735.1 Bacteroidales bacterium | reverse complement strand
CGGCTATCTTCAACGAAGCCCGAAAACAAGATATCCACCATTATTTTGTGGAAAGGGACAATGTGCCCGACGGCATGGCCTGTCTGGCATCGGCTGCTGAGTATTTAAAAAACGTCCGCTTTTAACAGAACCATTAATGGATGTAATAATCGAATGGCGGGTTCACGTTCACATACACGTTATTCGGCATGCCAGTTGGTTATAGATTGGATGTAATTGATTAATTCGAAGGCATTGTACCGGTGTTGGGCTACCGTGGGATGGTGATTGCCACCGATTCCGAATTCACCGGTCTGGGTCGACATCTTAAAAATTTTCATGTTGGGATCACCGATTTCAGCGTATGACTTCTCTACCGCTGTGCGCACGCTGGCGGCAGCCTCATCGCCCATCATCGGTCCAATAAGATAAATAACAAGGGCGTCGGGGTAATTGGCCCGGATCCTTTGCAGAAAAGCCGTACATGCCAGACTGAACAGATCAGGGTCAAAAAGGCCAAGACTCGTATCGTTGGTTCCCAGGTTCACACAGACAATATCCGGGATCACGGAAGAGAAATCCCATGTTGGTTCGGCCGTCTTGAATAATGTACGATCATACATCTCAGGCATGGTATTGTCGGTGCCGGTAACCGGCCCGCCATAATTGCGGTACATACCTATTCCCGACTTACAAACGGCCACGGCATCGGCCCTGAATGCACGGGCAGTGACGGCTGCATACGTCTCGTAAAAATTCTCCTGATCGGGTCTGAACCCATCTGAAATCTTATCGGTTTCGTCGCCATAACCACAGGTAATGGAATTACCAATAAATTCTATTACGCGACCGTTTCCCTGTGGAAGTGTCACCAGTGAATCCCCTTCATCAAGCGTAAAACCCGTGAAGGTATCAATACCTAAAGACGCTTCGGTGAGTTTTACAAGTGTCAGATGATGCACGGTATCAACCAGACCCCGGGCAATATCATACTCTTGTTCCGATTGTGTAAGGTGAATCTTGACCGGGTTACCATTGTCGAGAATGCTGTAATAATAATTATCGTCTGTAGAAGGCCTAAACCCCGCCGACATCGAGGTTCCCGTAAATTCAATCCCGATGGTTACTCCGGAATAGCTGAATCGCGGAGTATGAGGATCTGAAAAATCGATGCGACCGGTATATTTTATCTTTGCGTTGACGGGACTAACCTTCGTCTGTGCAAATGACGGAACGGCTAACGCCAGTGAAACGAATAAAAGAACATATCTATTCATCCTGCTATGTTTTAGCCGGTCTGCTGACTTGGAAGACCAGACCGGTTTGAGTCAAAAGATCAAAGGTAATGAAAACTATCGCTTAATCAATTTGACAGACCCGATAAAGTCATTCCCGTTAAATATCCTGACAAAGTACACACCTTCTGCAAGTGCAGACATGTTCAGTCTGTATGACTCAATGTGGCCTGTTTCGCACACAACCAGGGTTTTACCCGAAAGGCTGGTCACCTCTATCCTGGTAAATGGTTTGTTATGCTTTACCGTCACAATATCAGACACCGGGTTAGTCCAAATCTTACACACCACAGGAGTCGTATGTAATAGTCCCGCCGTACTTACATAGAACACGATGCTGTAGTCTGCTGTGTTGACACCATCTTCAGCAACAACTGAAACAACGGTTGTCCTGTCAATCTCATAATCCGAAAAGATATTCGCTGCCTGGGCAATCGTAATTGCAGCATTGGAGTCGGCAGGTATGGCGACCATAACCGGGGTTATGCTGGTGTTCGGAGCCAATTCAACGGTGTAACGGAAATCGGACGGGCTAAATGCCGGAGTGAGATCGCCAGCTTCACAAAGCAGTGATGCCAGCAAAGCATCGCTGTTATATTAACCAACAGTTCTTTAATTTTTTTGACGAAACATTGCATGCAAATATGCATATACGTTCATTCGAAAAAAATGGATGCAAAAAACAGGGAAAATGTTGGGTGCTGTTTCACCACATGGACACAATTTTCCATACAGACAGCCAAAAGGGAATAGCGAACATGCAAACCAGGTAGGCAACGAAAATGATACCCCCGGCGGCTTTAAGGTTCCCGCCATACGTCCTGATTTGAAGGATGTGGGCCGTTGCCGGCGCCGAAGCAGCCTGGATGATCATAACGTCGGCAAGCAGTGGATAATGATGAATGGTGCCTGCCATTTTCATCACGGCAATGGCGGCTGCCGGCAGGACGATGAACTTAACGGCCATCACGCGCGCCGTATCGGCAAATTTAGGAACAGAACCGATGGAACGGGCCAGGGTAGCACCCAGGATAAAGGTAGCCACCGGCACCGTGGCATTCCCGAGGAAGCCTGCCGATTCGGTAATGACGTCTGGGATAAACTTTCCGGTACCTGAGAGTACAAGAATGACCGACAGGATATTGGCCACAAAGGGTGGTGTCAGGATACCGGCGAGTCGTCCTTTCTCTCCGGTGTTACGCCCGGTGAGAATCAGCTTACCCACGGTCCACATAAAGGGACTCAGACCGAGAATCACCAGGAAGCAGATCAGGCTGAACTCACTAAAGCTGTCGGGATCTACAAACTCACCGATGGGTAGAACCAGATAAGCGGCGTTCTGCATGGAAGACAGTGGCAGGAAACCCTTTTTCTCCTTCAGTGAACCGGCAAACAGGAGTGCCGAAAGAAGCAGGCCGAACGAGGACAGAGCAATGGCAGCAAGAGGAATGATCCACCAGTACGATTGCCGGGCAGGATCGAAGGTGGTAATGACAGTGTGAAATATCAGCATGGGCAGGAAGATCAATACGGTCAACTTCGACAGGCCATTGATCAGTTCTTCGCTAATAATTTTACGATAGGCAAGAATCCCGGCAAGGACGGCTATAATGAAAATTTTCAGCAAACCGTCGAAAACGGATATGAACGTGGGAACGAATATGTCACTCATTGGATCAGAGAATTTTTGGTATCTGGTAGATACAAAAATAAGCAAACACGATAAAAGAAATCATGAGTCCTACGCCAATAACCGGGCTTGGCCTGAGAATCCTGGCCACCTCGCGGGAGAATAACCGCGGCTGAACAAAATACAGGCCTGCAAAAACCCAGAGTGCCTGCAGGGGCGTCAGTAGTAAGCCATCGAGGATGGCACTCAC
>DASQZK010000665.1:0-2380 GCA_035638735.1 Bacteroidales bacterium | reverse complement strand
GTCGCCGGCACTGTTTGACCCGGTGACTGCCGCTTCGCCGGCAGGTTGGGGGGAGGTTTGAAGGGCTTCTGATTGCTCCGTTTGGCTGGCTTTGGCAGGTTGAAAATAACCGACGGGGAAGATGAGCGTTCTCAAAACGGTCAGGATAGCTATTACGGCAAGAATAGTAGCAATTTTTCTCATGTTCCGGTCAGATTATTTCAATGAGTGTATCTCCCTGCAACACGCTTTGTCCGGGAGTCACTGCAACAGATTCGACAACGCCATCCTTTTCGGCCAGTATCTGGTTTTCCATTTTCATGGCTTCCATAACAAGTACCTTCTGCCCTTTGCGGATGATATCTCCGGGCTTGACAAAAATGGTAAGGATGTTACCGGGCAACGGGGCCAGGACCGGGGTGGCCGACCCCTTTTCACGTTTGTCGATACCGGGTTTAGGTGGTTCTTTACTTACCGGCCGCACCAGGGTGGGCGTTTTAGTCTTTTTTATTTTCCGTTCAATCTCCACATCATAGCCGGTACCATTGACTTCAATGCGGGCAACATTCTCTTCTATGCCCTTCAGTTCTACATGGTACTCGTTTCCGTTGATCCTGAAATTATAATTCTTCATCTGCCGGGGGGGGTCAAATCCTGTTAAACTGGTTTCGTACTGCGTATATCTTAGAACTCCATGGTGAATAGGCTTTCGACACTTTCCTGATGGTTAGTACACCACTCTCCTCATCGTGCATCTCCTCGAGATACAGCATAAGGGCCATGGCTATGGCTGCTGTTTCTTCTCCCGATTGCATGATCTCATCGGTTTCCGGAATAGCTTCCCCTTTTTTGGTTTTACCTTTCCTGAGTTTCAGATACATGAGCCTGGGAAGGTTTTGAAAAAGAAGGTAAAGGGCCAGCAGAGCCACGAATACGATGACGTATCCGACCACTGCAATCACAATCTCATTGGTCGAGATTATCGCCTGTAGTGATAGTATCAACATCTCCATTTATAAAGGTATGTTCGTGTGTTTCCTGGGCGGATTCATTTCCTTTTTTGTCGACAGTGTCTGTAATGCCCTGATAATTCTGAACCGGGTATTTCTGGGTTCAATCACATCGTCGATATATCCGTATCGGGCAGCCTCGTAAGGGTTGGCAAAACGTTCCCGGTAGGCTTTTTCCTTTTCAGCAATAAAGTCCTCCTTTTCAGCACCGTTTTCCATTTCCGACAACGTTTTTCCCTCAAGTATCTCAATGGCTCCTTTGGGTCCCATAACAGCAATTTCAGCTGAAGGCCATGCATAATTAATATCGCCCCGCAGCTGTTTTGAACTCATCACATCGTGCGCACCTCCGTATGACTTGCGGAGTGTGATAGTCACCTTGGGAACGGTAGCTTCGCCATAGGCAAACATCAGCTTGGCGCCGTGAATGATAATTCCCCCATATTCCTGGGCCGAACCGGGGAGAAAACCGGGAACATCTACCAGTGTTACGATGGGAATATTGAAGCAGTCGCACAACCTGACAAACCGGGCCGCCTTTCGTGAAGCTTCGATATCCAGAACGCCGGCAAGATAATTCGGCTGATTGGCAACGACACCGACCGGCATCCCGTTAAACTTGGCAAAGCCTACAACGATGTTCCTGGCGAAGTCACGATGAACTTCCAGGAACTCGGCATGATCGACGATACTGAAAATAATGTCTTTAACATCATAGGGAATGTTTGTGTTGTCGGGAATGATCTCGTTAAGATCATCTTCAAGCCTGTCTATCGGATCGGAACATTCCGTAACCACAGGGTCTTCGAGATTATTCTGGGGGAGGTAACTAATGATTTTACGGATGAGCAGCAACCCTTCTTCTTCATCGCCCGATACGAAGTGAGCCACACCCGATTTGGAAGCATGAACGTTAGCCCCGCCCAGTTCTTCGGTTGAAATGACTTCACCGGTGACCGTTTTCGTTACTTTTGGCCCCGTGACGAACATGTACGATGTCTTGTCGCTCATGATGACAAGGTCGGTGAGGGCCGGTGAATAGACGGCTCCTCCGGCACAGGGACCGAAGATGGCCGATATCTGCGGTATGACTCCAGAGGCCAGTATATTGCGTTCGAAAATCTCGGCATAGCCTGCCAGGCTCCGTACTCCTTCCTGGATGCGAGCACCGCCGCTATCGTTGATGCCGATAACCGGTGCCCCAACCTTCATGGCCTGGTCCATAATCTTGCAGATCTTTTGTGCATGCGTCTCGGAAAGGGAGCCTCCGAATACCGTAAAATCCTGGGCATAAACATACACCACCCGGCCGTCTATGGTGCCATGTCCTGTAACAACACCATCACCGGGATACCTCTGTTTGTCCAATCCGAACTCGGTGGTGCGGTGCG
>DASQZK010000664.1:0-5343 GCA_035638735.1 Bacteroidales bacterium | reverse complement strand
CTTCCTGGCCTTAACCATCTCGCGACTGTTTCCCCAGCTCATGTTTCTGATGGTTACCGGTATCTACTCGTTTTTCGTGTTCTGGCTTGGCATAATGAGCCTGCTAAAGATCGAAGAAGATAAGAGGGTAATATTCCTGTTTCTATCAGGATTAATCATGATTCTCTTATTCCTCCTGCTTACTGTAATCTTCAACAGTATATACGATTTGTTGCTCAACCAGTTGTCTACCTTCTGAACCTGAAATAGCCATTTGATATGATGCAGAACCGGATTAACATAAAGAATAAGCGGGCGTATTTCGATTATGAAATACTTGAAAAATATACCGCAGGACTTATACTCACCGGCACGGAGATAAAATCGGTGCGAACGGGTAAAGTCAGCCTGGGCGATTCATTTTGCTACATCAAAGAGGGTGAAGTCTTTGTCAAGAATATGAACATTGCCGAATATAAGTTCGCCAGCCATTACAACCACGATCCAAATCGTGATAAGAAATTATTGTTGGAAAAGCAGGAGATCAGGAAACTGTTGAGAAAAACCCGTGAAACAGGGCTTACGCTCATTGCCCTGCGTCTTTTTATCTCCGACCGGGGATACGCCAAACTCGATATCGCTCTGGCCAAAGGAAAGAAATTATACGACAAGCGGGAATCCATCAAGCAGAAAGATAATAAACGGCAACTGGACCGAATGCAAAAGCATCATTAGGAAGGAGACGGGGAAGAATGAATGAGAAGCAAGCAGAGAAGGTAAACCAATGAAGAAGTTAAGAAGTTATGGAGTTATGGGGTTATGGAGTTATGGAGTTTCAGCATGGTTTAGCTTAGCTGCACCCGTCAGCCAAAGGCTTCCTCGGTTCAGGATTACATCTTCATTTCACCACTCCAACTACCCCTAAATCCCCTGGGAGGGGACTTTCGTAATTGATATATGCTTGATAATCAATAGTTAAAAGCTTTCCGGGCATAACTTCATAACTTCATAACTCCATAACTTCTCCCTCTCCCTCTACTGTTCAAAAAAGAAATTATTCAGATCATAAATGTCTTCAACGGTGAAATCGAGTTTATAGTCGAAGTAATCGTCTATGGACTGGAGAAGTTCATCGAAGGAGATATAACCGTCATGATCCTTGTCGAGTTGTTTGAATTTTTCGGGGATCTCGGTAACGGACTTTTTAACATATCCTTTGCCAATGGTGTTGAAATAGGCTTTGACATCTTCACGGCTCATGGCATCCTCACGTTTCAACAAGGTAGCCAGGTAAGCCTGCTCGGTAATGGTACGGCCTTTATCATCAACCCAGGCCCCGGAGGCGGTTCCTGGCTCTTTGTCCTGGTAGTCGGGGATACCGTCAGCATCGGTATCGAGAGGACAACCCGTGGTGTCAACAGCCACACCATAGGGTGTGCCCGGGCAGTCGTCTACGGGATCAAGAATGAAATCACCATCCTCGTCACCATACATCACATCATCGAAATCAAGTTCGGCGAAGAGTTTTTCCACGATCACAGTCTTCGGTTCGGAGAAAAGGTCGAAATGCAGAGAGAAATAGTTATAACTGAAATGATCGTTACCTTTTTTTCCTTTTACCGATGTGCCTTCAGAACTTACGTTGTCCATATAATCGGTGAAGGTAAAGTGATATGAGCTGCCTAACCGGCATGAAACACGTTCCGATATTTTAAAGTCAATGCCAATATCCACAGGTATTGAAAAAGCACTTGTAGAGTAAGCCCCCAGATTGAACAGGTTTTTTTCGTGCGATCGCAGGTCTGTTTCATACGTGTAATTCCGGTGAAGAATCTGCCCGGCGTGTATATCACTGCCTGCTTCCGGGACATTTCTTATGGAACCGTCACTCCAGTAATAATAGGGTCTTCCTTCCGCATCCAGCAAATCGGATTTGGGTGTAAACTGGATATTTTCTATGCCTGCCGAAATGAAGGGGTGTATGAATTTATTCTGGGCAATAAAATGATCGAAACTGTATTCGGCTGTAATCCCGAAATCTGTCAGGTCGGATTTAAAATTCAGGTTTCTGGAGAGATCGGTTACCGACCGTTCATTGGCCGACAGGCTGCCATAGAGGAAAAACAGGTTAAGCTTGTAAAACCGTTTCTGATCGAGATAGGTGGTAAACATGACGCGGTAACCGAAATTACCGATGGTGGGGGTGAAATAGTTATTACGAATGTCGCCATAAAAACCGAAAACACCCGATCCAAGGCTGATAACAGGCTTATACACCGGATTCTCGACGGCGATCTTTTCGTTGAGAAGATCTTCAACATCCTCTTCCTGTGCGAAAAGCTGCAACGATATAACACTTAGTAATAATAGCCCTGTAAGTATTCGGTTCATAACCTAACGTTGATTATGAGCTCTTCTAACGATACCATTTCTGGTTGGTGACCATCAGGGCTTCCTGGACGGTAATACGGTCTCCGTTATTATATGCTGCTACAAAAGCATCATCTATCGGCGTGGTGTTCCATATCTTTACCCTGTAATCCCTGGCATCACGGTACATGTTAAAAGAACCTGTGGTATATTTTCTCCATCCCTCATGGAACTCCATCTTCACCGGGTCGGTAACCTTCTTCTTCCTGAAATACCTGTCAATATTTATATTTTTATGGCCTGCAGCCAGCTGAACCCGGTAATAAATGCCCGGTTCAGGCTGTAATATGTTCGAAACATTACCGGTAACCGGTTCCGTTTCGACAATAGACCTTGTGCTGTCGGGACGTGAAATATCAGCTGCCTGCTCCTGTGTTTCAGTTTTTTCTTCTACAGTTGCAGATTCTGAATTCTTTCCTGCCCCTGATGTTACCTGGTTACCGGAAGTGTCTTTTCCTGCAGAACCCTCTGCAAGATTAAAATTTTTCTCTTTAACAGCAACAGTTTTTGACTGATTACCGCTTATATACGAAAATGAACCTGAAATGTTCAGGTCTGCAAGGGTTTTATTGGGATCCGGGATAATTTTATAGCTAACAACAAATTCCTGTTCGGGAGGAAGGTTCATCCATAAAATTTTTGCTATGCCCTGGCTGAAGCTGAATATTCCACCTTTCGGGTTTCCTTCAATAGCCCTGAACCCGGGGGGGAGGTATTCTTCAATTTTAGCAAACTTATCCAGATTGTCCTTTTTGACAAGTAATTCGACTGTGATCTCGTGGGGACCAGTCTTTACAGGTTCCCGCCTTAGAACGGCCAGCTGTTCACCGGGAAGTCCTTTGCGAAGCTCTGGTAAAACAACGTTCTCATAGTCGTTGATGTCAACCAGGAGGCTGTCGGGAACGGTCGGATCAGGGACAATCTGTATCTCACCGCTGTTCACCTCAATGCTCCTGCGTTCATTCTGTTCAATGAAAGAAAACTCACCCGACAGGCTGAACGATCCTTTCAGCCGCTTGTCAACATTAACGTCATAGGTTACCTGCACTTTGGGATCGGCGGGTAATTTGAGCCATATCAACCTGAGCCTTTGATCATCAAATGTAAAATCGGCGTTAGCTGTAGACACACGGCTGGCCGTTAATCCGTAGGGCAATTCCTGGGAGTAGCGGGAGAAACTCTCCAGGTCTCCTTTGTCAATGGTTAACGTGATCTGAAAAGCATGACCACCGTATACTTTCTCGGGAACCTGCATGCTTACATTGATGTCCTGGTCTGTAAACCAGGAGAAAAGCAGGATAGCAGCAAAATTCACCAACAGCACCAAATGCTTTATCATAGTGTGTACAGGGATTTCTGCGAAAAGTATAAAGATATGAAGGAAGTTAAAACAGCCCCTTCGCCTAAGATATCAACAATGACCGGTTATTATTAACACTATGTGTGCTCAGAAGTTGGGACTGAGAAGGTATTTGTTGTAGAACTTGTTGATTTCCTCTACCGCCTCTTCAGCCGTGTTTACCACGCTGAACAGTTCCATATCAGAATCGCTGATGTTGATTTCGCGTTCAAGCATAACATCACGGATCCATTTCATCAGACCATCCCAATAGTCTGAACCTACAAGCACAATGGGAAAGCGGCCAACCTTTCCTGTCTGCATAAGGGTAATGGCTTCGAACAATTCGTCGAAGGTGCCGAAACCACCGGGCAGCACAACAAAACCCTGGGCATACTTCAGGAACATGACTTTTCTTACAAAGAAGTGCTTAAAGGTGATCAGTTTATCGGCATCGATAAACAGGTTGGCACTTTGCTCATGGGGCAGGTCAATGTTTATACCGACACTTCGCCCGTTACCTTTCCTGGCACCCATGTTGGCAGCTTCCATAATCCCGGGGCCACCACCGGTAATAATTCCGTAACCCTGTTGGGTCAGTTCGTAGGCAATTTCCTCAGCCAGCTTGAAATACCGGTTGTCGGGTTTTGTACGGGCAGAGCCAAAGATGGAAACGCAGGGGCCTATACTGGCCAGTTTTTCGAATCCTTCAACAAATTCGGCCATGATTTTGAAGATCTGCCATGAGTCTGAAGTCTTTATCTCGTTCCAGTCCCTCTGTTTGAAGGCCCTGATTATTTTTTCTTCGCTGGATGACATAGAATAAATTGTTTATAGTTCACTCAAATTTAGCATTTATTTTTATTTTTAAAAGCGGTGATTTACGGCTTACCTTCAATAGTGCGCAGGTTTGTGAATACAGCCCGGAGTTGCAGGACGGCCTCGTTGTCATGGTAGTGAAGGCGTCGGGATGGTGAAACAGCTACTGAAATTGCCGGTCAATATGCCCGTGATGCGAAGAATAGCCGTGTTCACGGTCACGACAGTGGTGGACACAGGTTCACTGGCTCCTTCCCGCGGGTGTTATTATCTGTACCTCATGTTGAGGAATCATTTTTCTGCGGTTTGCGGTTGTCGTTTTTCATAACTGCTCTCTAATTCTTTTTTAAGGAACTGACCGGTATATGAATCGGTGATGCGGGCGATTTCTTCGGGTGTTCCGGTGGCAATGATCTCACCGCCGTTGGTTCCGCCTTCCTTCCCAATATCGATAATATGATCAGCTGTTTTGATCACATCCATATTATGTTCAATCATGATGACAGTATTACCCTTGTCGACGAGTTTGCCCACGACCTCAAGGAGTACCCGCACATCTTCAAAATGGAGGCCGGTTGTAGGTTCATCGAGGATGTAAAGGGTTTGACCTGTGTCTTTCTTGGCAAGTTCGGAGGCCAGTTTCACCCGCTGCGATTCACCTCCCGAGAGGGTGGTGGAAGGTTGGCCCAGTGTGATGTAGCCAAGGCCGACCTCTTTAAGGGTTTTGATCTTTCGTTTTATGGATGGGATATTATTGAAGAATTCCAGGGCCTGGT
>DASQZK010000663.1:0-5807 GCA_035638735.1 Bacteroidales bacterium | reverse complement strand
TGATCCCGTTTTATTCCCTATCTGCATTAACGTTTCATACACGTCCATGCCATAATACCAGGCAGCTACCGGTACGAACTTGTTTCTGTAATAGATCTCCGAAGCAGAGGCATCGGTAAAAGCCATAATATGACCCATTGGATCCAGGTGCCTGATGATGGTATCAGAACTCAGGCGTTGTATGGCTGAACTCAGCGAATCCCATCGTGGGAGCTTGGAGATCACCATGCCGCCCTGCTGGCTTCGCGAGGTGATCTGGTAAGCTCTTTGGAGTAGCTGCGAGGGGTTGGGGGTGTGTTCCAGCAAACCCCAGAAAGTCACAATGTCGGCACCTTCATATTCGGTGGCAACCTCGTTAAAATCCCGCCCGTCGAGTTCAATACCCCAGATATTCCTGGAGAACTCCCTGCTCGACTCACTAAGTTCAATGCCGTAGGCCTCAATCCCTTCTCTCCGGCATGCTTCAACGAAATGCCCGGCGCCTGAACCTACATCCAGAACCTTCTTCGGTTTCCTGCCGTATTTTTTCTCATATAAAGCAATCATCCATTTTGCCCACGGTACAGCTATCGAGTTAAGCCGTGTCTCGGCACTCTTCTTGTCGGTATAGGTGGTAGCATAGGTAACGTCGTTGAGGTAGAAATCGTTGATGGATTTTTTCGACGGACGCTTTATAACGTACACATGGCTGCAAGTATTACACTGAACATAATTAGCTCCGTAAATAGTGACTTTATGCTGCGTGCTATCTGAAGATTCACCACAGACAGGACATTCAACCACATCTTCCATCTCGGAGTCTTTATATAACTTCTGCCTGCTTTCTGAATAGTAATCCAACTGTTTAGTTATATTTTCTACAATATTCTTTTTCAGTGCGAGAAGATTCGTCTTTTTCCCTTTATAAATTTCAACCTCAAATGCTTCCTGCTCTCCGTCTGACGCCCTGATCCAGGATTCTTTTTCAGGGTTGTCGTTTGAAGACATCGGACTTTTTTTATACCACATCATTTTTTTTCTTTGTTAAGACTGCCTGTTATTGAGTATATTAAGATATTTTAATTGCCAGGATGCAAATATAGCTAATTCATTTCCAAGGGGGCAACGCGACAGGGCTTTTTTAAAACCGGGTCTGACACCTTATTTCCCTTCAAGGATGTCTGCTCTGATCTGTATAATCTCCTTGAGGCCATAGTCGGTATGAGGCCTGTCGAATCTCCGGATTATCTTCGTAACGAGTGAAAAATCGGATTCATTGTCTATGGCCAGTTGGATGCCCGCTGCTTCTGGAACAGAGGTGTTGAAAAAATAATAGAAATTATCAGACTCCTTTTCGTTCTCATACATGTAAAGAGTGACATGTTCCTTATGCGTATCGTCGTTAAATTTGGGATAGATGCTTTTATAGTAGTCCACGTTGACAATTTCGACGCTCATGCCCCGCGGAAAGGTCCGGTTTTTCAGGTTCGAAATAAATTGAAAGCCACCGGAACGGGTTATCGCGGTCATGTTCCTCAGCGTCTCTGTATCCATGAATATGTTGTCCCCGTTAATCCTGGTAGCGTACTCAAATCCATACTGCTCTGCACATTTTAAAAATCGCCATGCCACATTGTCTAAAGGTCCCCGGTAACAGGAGATATCATTTTGAGCGCAGAAAGCGGCGATTTTATCATCCTCGGCTTCGACAGACGTGGCTACAACAACCTGGTCCTTTGATGCAACCTGCCGAATGCGTTCGTAGATGTACATGAGGATTTCCTTACCCTCAATCTTTTTCAGGATCTTTCCCGGTAACCTGGACGAGTTATACCTGCAAATGATAATGTAGCCAATTTTCATCTTCACTTGTTTATTCACGTTCTCCAATCTGTTTCGCCGGTACACCTCCAACAACAGAGTTGGGTGGCACATCTTTATTAACGAGAGAATGCGCGCCAATAACAGCCCCGTCTCCGATGGTCACCCCCTTCAAAATGGTTACATGGGAGGCGATCCAGACATCGTTCCCGATTTTCACAGGAGCCGTGGTGTTTTCTTGTTGGTTAATTAACGTACCTGAATGGATTTGATGATTACTGTCAACAATGTAAACGAAAGGTGCAATTAAACAATTATCACCTATCTCAATTTTTTCTGAAGAAAAAATCATATTATAATAACCAACAGTAGTGTTTTTCCCGATACGAATTACGGCACTACTGTTGCAACTGCACAGTTTAGCGCCTTCTTTAATGACGACATCCCCATCAATATAGATGTTCTTCTTGAAACGCATAAATTCGACATTTTTATCGATCCATACGCCCTCACTGCACTTGCCAAGCTTCTTTCTGGCCCGGTAATACCTGAGCTTATGCTGTAGCGTAAACGTAAGGTTCTGCCGTAACTGATTCTTTTGCATACCCCTAATTATTTGATGGTTTAAATCTTTCAAAGGCATCGATGTACGAACCTTCAGTGGCATTGAAGATGCTGACATCACTGGCCTTTGCATAATCGTTCAGGATGTAGTAACTGTTGAAGGAATGGACAAACTTCATCAATGTTTCACTAAGATTTCTCACTTTAGGGCTTGAGCCTTTGTACATAACATCGGGCCTGGCTGTGTTGTGATCATAAAAATGCTTCTGGCTGAGGTAAACAGTGTTATCATCTGCCACAACTAATTCTTTCAACCAGGAATGTTCGGCACCGAGCAGGTATATTTTTTTATAATCCAGGTCAATGGCAAATTTTATCGTGGGTATCAGTACATTATGCGGACGTGGCATTCCCATCCCGGTTTTGTACATCCAGTGGCAGAAGGAACGGAATCCTTCCACCGGGGTAAGGTTAAAGTAGACGACCCTGATGAATGTATTCGATGCTAAATCTTTTTTCCACCCTTTGCTTTTTTTTGCTTCTGCAGGAACAAATAAAAACATGTCCCAGTTTACTACACGGGAAAGTTCCCTGAACGTTATTAGCCGGTCTTCCCTGTTTGTCGGGATCTGATTTTTAGCCCAGTAGTTCGTAGATGCGATCACGTAATACCTTGGCTTTATCTTCGTGAATCCGGGGTGTTTCCAAAACAGGTTTACAACGAAGATATCCTTGTTCCTTAGAAAATTTGGAATGGATGAAAGCGTCTCGCTAAGGGATGGACTGTTCCCGAGCACAATGCATTCGTCGTTAAGATGCACGGGACGGGGGTTTTTGGGGAAGGATTTCGAATAAATAATGACTTTGACAATGGTAAGAAAGGAGTCAAAAAGCTTGCTGAGAAAATGTTGAATTTTGATTATAACACTGTCAGGATTCATAATAGTTTTCTTCATCAGTCGAGATAGCTCTCGAAATCTCTTTTAAGATATTCATCCAAAGCCGTACGCCAGTCGCGCATGATATTCAACCCTCTGATATTGAGCTTTCTGTTGATAAGCCGTTCACTATCAGGCCGTGCAGCAAAGTATTCCTTTTCAAAATAACCGGAATCTACCGGTGAGATCTTAATCTCCTTTTCTTTTCCCAGGCAGCTTACCATGTACCTGCACACTTCCAGGCGGCTTGTCTGCCCTTCGCAGACGAGATTATACAATCCCCAGAATTCTTTCTTAATCAGTAATTTCACATTCATGGCGAAGTCGTGGGTGTAAGTTGGTGTCCCGTTTTTGTCATCAACAATGAACAATTCTTTTTTACCGTCTTTTAATTGTTTCATTATTTTCTGGATGAATTTTTTATCCTTCCCGGGGCCGCCTCCCATCATCCAGCCGGCACGGCAAATAAGATAAGTGCGGGCATTTTCGACCACGAATCTTTCGGCCATGTATTTTGAACGCGCATAAACGCCAAGGGGGTTCGGCTGGTCCCAGTCATCATAACAATCCTTTTTTCCGTCAAAAATTCCTGCTGTACCAATATAAAGGACGGGAATGTTGAGGTTATTGGCAATGTGGACGGCATTTTCAACAGCGATGGTGTTAGTCCTGTAGGTCTCGTCTTCATTGTTTTCGCAGAATTCAAGATCGGTATATGCGCCCAAATGGAAAAGGTAATCCGGGTTGAAGTCGTTGACGTCTTTTTCGTAAGCGTCATAATCCCTGAAGTCCATGAAGCTTAACCAGGACGCATTTACATCCTTGTCAGTGCATTTAAGATCAAAATCATCACGGAATTGGGTGTAAAAAGCTTCACCTAACATTCCCCCACATCCGGCTATGTATATTTTTTTCACGAGACTGGTTTTGAATAAAGTTCCTGTTTCTTTTCATCCGGAAAGGCAATGGCTCCCGGAAAAATAAATGTACAACACACGCCGGGGAGTCATAAAAGGAAGCTGCTTTTGCACTATTTACGATGATTCTCCCGGACTTTGTTCACACAAATATAGTGTTTTTTAGGATTCCTCTCTTAAGCTTTAAAGCACAAACATGAATTGAGAAAACCGGTTTTTGGGGCAGAACCGGGCGGGAGGCAGGAGGGTTATTTTTTCAATAAATGTTCTTCATTACCCACAAATCCCTGGAGACTCCAGGCCATTATTTTTATTATCAGGGTTTTTTGTGGTTTGTTTTGAATAAGGAACCGAAAGCTTAATATAACGGCTGCGAATAGTTTGATCAGGTAATCAAAGAATTTCAAAATGATGCCCGGATAATTCCCTGCCAACCGGTTTTTTTCACCGGCTCCTGATAAAACGGACAGTTTTCGTATACCTTTTCTGCTTACTCTCTCTGCAGGAATAGTATGATTGACGGCGATATCAGGGACGTAAAGCACCTGGTAACCCCTTGATTTCAGGCGTGTAAAGATGTCCCTGTCGTCACTCCTGAATTTTACTTCCTCGTTAAACCTGCCAAGTTCATCAAGTATGTCTTTTCGAAAAGCCATATTGCAGCCTGCCGGAAATTTCTTTGTGAAGGGAATGATATCATTGCCCAGGTCTACTTTTGCCACCATTCCCCACACATAGTGGCTCATCCAATCTGGTTCTGTGTCGTTGTGAAAGACGGGAATGATCCTGCCGCCGAAAGCCTGGAAGTCTGGATAGTCCTTTGCGGCCTCAGCCAGGCTCCTGCAATAATCGGGGTGAGCCACGGCGTCATCATCGATGAAGGCCACGATGTCGCCACGGGATTCACTGATACCCCGGTTCCTGGCGAAACTCAACCCCTGCTTTGTCTCAAGGAAATACCGAATAGTGATGTCCTTGTGGTCATCGATGAATTTTTTGGTCATTGATGCGGTATCATCGGCCGAATTATTGTCAACAACAATGACTTCGTATGCTGTAGCAGGGGCGGTTTGCCTGGTCAGTGATTCAAGACATCTGAGAAGATAATCGCTTCGTTTGTAAGTCGTTACTATAACTGATATCATCCTTGACAGAATTAGTCCTGGTCGATTTGAGTGAACAGGTTCCTGAAACTTACTTTGTCGGAGATGATCTCCCTGAGTTTTTCAATTTTTATTCTCTCTTGTTCCATACTGTCCCTGTAACGGATGGTCACGGTATCGTCTTCCCCGGTTTGATGGTCAATGGTGATACAAAACGGGGTGCCGATAGCATCCTGCCTTCGATAGCGTTTCCCAATGCTGTCTTTCTCGTCGTACTGGCAATTGAAATCAAATTTAAGAGTGTCGAGTATCTTCCTGGCTTTTTCGGGCAGGCCATCTTTCTTGACCAGCGGCATCACGGCCAGTTTAACTGGGGCAAGCGCGGCCGGAATCCTCATCACGACCCGGGTGTCGGTTGTGCCGTCTTCTTTGGTCAGTTCTTCTTCCCGGTAAGCTGCCGACACCACCTGCAGGAACATTCGGTC
>DASQZK010000662.1:0-6560 GCA_035638735.1 Bacteroidales bacterium | reverse complement strand
GTTTGTTTAAGACGTGCAAATGTAGGTATTTTAACTTAATACCAAGCGCAGAAAGCTGAATTTTTTACACTTCAGTCCTGACCGATAGGCCGCTTTACACCATGTGTTATCCTCGTATTTGGAATTAATTGTCCCGCTTCTTTTTGGAATCCATATCCCCGACAGTGATTAACACCTGTTTTGTCCGGTGGCCGGCAGTATTTGAGTGGTAAGTAAATAGTTAACGTTTTCGGGATCATCTTGTTCGGAGGGTTATTACCCTGTCATTTTACGACACCTATCAATCCTCTGCGATCTTTCCACTGAATAATAGCCGGTGGCCCTGTCGGCATATTCAAGGAGCAACAGCGCCTTATGGTACCGGTCGGCTGCTTTCTGACGGTCTCCGGAAAGAATAAGAAATTCGGCTTCCTCGTAGAGCAAGGTGGCGATCATCTCGGTTTTCTCAACAGTATTTGCTTCTGACCCGGTCACCTTTTCAAAAAAGTCATCGGTGTCTAAGTTGGCCAGTTCATAGTAAAAGTCAGGGAGATTATCCAGGGTTGTCCTGATCAGTTCGAATGCCTGGTCATAATCGCGTTTTGCACGAAATCCCAGGAGGGCAGCGAGAACAACTCCGAGTTGCTCAAAGTAACGCATCATATAATCTTTACGGGGCATGGCAATGCTATAATGTAGTGGAAGATGAAGTCCGGATTGATTTTTTTAAATCTAATGATATTTTCGCCGCAACCAAAGGCTGATGCCGGATATCCTAGGCTTCAGCCAGACTCCCGGTCATTTTTTCGCTCATTTCCCATAAGCGTTCGGCTGCTTTGCGATCGTAGGATATCTCTTTCGAGCGGATCTGCTTTTTATCGGTGAAGTACTTGCCGGTTATCCCTTCCACTTCAGGAGACGTGGCCAGCCAAATCACGGTTTCAGCGCCTTTTTCCACGGAGCGCATAAATGGTTTGAAAAAGGCAAATAAAATGCGCCACATCCCGTCAAAATCCCTGCCGAACCCTGTTTTTACTGTACCCGGATGAACGGCATTCGCCGTGACCCTTGAGCCTTCCAGCCTGCGGGCCAGCTCATAGGTGAACATGATATTGGCCAGTTTGGACTGACTGTAGGCTTTAAACGAAGAATAGCTCCGGGTGAGGTTGAGATCATCGAAATGGATTTTGCCAGCCCTTTGTGCCTCGGAGGCTACATTGATAATACGTGCCGAAGGAGCTGCCTTGAGGTTTGGAAGCAACATGTTCGTGAGCAGGAAATAGCCCAGGTGATTAAGTGCAAAGGTCAGTTCAATACCGTCCGCATTTTCATAACGTTCCGGGAAGATCATCCCGGCACAGTTAATCAGACTATCTATCACCGGGTATTTGGCGCTTATTTTCTTTGCAATTTCCCTGATCTCGTCCATTGCCGAAAGGTCAACAATGTACAGGTCGATATTATTATTACCTGTTTTTTTCTTGATTTCCTCAACTGTGCTTTGCGCTCTGGTCATATTCCTGGCAAGCATGACGAGCCGGGCACCCTGCCCGGCAAGTTTAAGAGCTGTAAATTTTCCGATCCCGGAGGTCGTTCCGGAAATCACTACGGTTTTGTCTTTCATGGTGTTTGATTCTGTTTTCTTTTAACAACGATTGACAGGGATAGTTTATCTTTTGTCAGCGATCGGTTCGTCTTATGCCAATGCCACTGATCACCGGTTGCCCACTGACCGGCTCAAAACCGATGATTATACCGCTGCCGTTGCTAACCTCTATCCTGAAGGTTCGTTCTACCGAAGTATCAACCCCAAACTGCCGGGCCAGGTCGAGATGGTCGATGACGACTTGCCCGTTGATCAGGACATTGAAAATCCTTTTCCCGTTAGCATCGGCCTCTGTTTTTTCATCGGGGTTTTGCCGTTTGCTTTCATCGAACGGTTCGGTGAAGTACAGACTCACTTCATAATGCCCGTTAGGTGCGCTGACGCGATATTCGCCGGGATTAACCAGGAAGGTCTGGTATACCGGGTCCAGGTCTGTACCGGTAATACTGTTGCCAACACCTTCGCGGATGCCTTCCCAGGCTTTCATGCCCGTCCAATGCGTGTAGTACCGGCCACCCAGGTGCCCGTAGCTTCTTTCGGTATAGCCCTTATCGGGTAACCAGGAGGTATGAGTGATATCATCGGTAAAGTACGTCCTCGACTGCCCGGCATTGATATTCAATCCATTCGTGAAATCATAGAATTTGAGATCTCCGGGAATAAAATCGAAGGTAATCACCTTGTTGTCGAAGACATCTTTGCTACCAGCTATAGCCCTGGCCTGAAGTTCATTATTTCCTGACGTGAAAGGTACTGTCCAGGTGGCCTCGTGGCCCCTCGTTTTTTTGACACCCAATGATTGCCCGTTTAGAAAGAGCTCAACATGGTCCTGGTTTGAATAAACACCAATTTCACGTCTGGCTGTCGGACTGCTCTCTATTTCCTGTCTTTCAGTCCAGAAGGAAGAAGCAATATGTACAAACGGATCGTCGCTCCAATATGCTTTGTAAAGAAAGTAACTGTCCTTGGGTTTGCGATCGGTGGTAACCAGTCCTTTGCTGTTAATGTGCGGTACGGCATCATTCCGGGTATCGACCTGGAAATCGCTGAAGGTCCAGATGCACATACCGGCTATCCATGGCCTTTTTTGAACTTCATCGAGGTATACCTTGTGGAATTTTTCCTGGTATTCGGTGCTGAAATCAAAAATGGTGGGTTGGTAAGTGTGAATGCGCGGATCACTTCCGGCCGCAAATTCAGTGATAATATAAGGCATCTCTGGTTCCCACAACCTGAAGGTGTCAATAGCCGGCCCTACATTGGCCAGGCTGTTGTGATACCAGCCCTGGTAAATATTCCAGCCGTTAATATAGCTGAGGTGTGTAAGACCTGCCTCTTTGTACCATTGTGGTGTCGGATCGGTATGAAAGACAAATTCGGTGAGGCGTGACGGGTCTGTTTCCCTGACGAACTGTTCCAGTTCATCCGAACTTTCCTTCGTTTTCTTCAGCGTTTCGGCCACTTTCGACGAATCCTGAGGCTTGGGCCAGTACCAGTCCATATCACCCAGCACCTCGTTGTAGTATTCCCAGATAATCACCGACGGGCGATTGAAGTTCTGCATGATCATTTCCTTCATCATGTGTTTTGTGTTATCGGTGAATTCGCGGGTGAAAGCGATACGATCGAGGATCGGAATGCGCCCGACTTCCATCAGCCCCAGGCGGTCGCAGGCATCCCAGGCCATCGGGTCGAGCGGGTAATGCGACCTCACCAGGTTGCATCCCATGTCTTTGATCATGTTTATATCCTTGATGATCAGTTCGTTCGGGACAGCATAGCCCATATCCTTATAATCCTGGTGTTTGCCTATGCCCCTGATAAACGTATGCTTCCCGTTCAGGAAAAAACCACTGTCGGCCGTAATGCGGAACCACCTGAAGCCGAATGTGTTGTTCACCTCATCGAGTACCTGCCCTGTTTTTTTGTCTTTCAGAATACTCCTGACAGAGTATAACGCAGGGTCATCGGGCGACCATAGCCGCGGATCATTGATTACGATTGCATCGCTCTTAAGAATACTTGTTTTACCAGGATTAATCACCAGCTTCGTCCCAATTTCACCGGCAACATGGCCGTCTTTATCGCTAATGATATGCGTTAGCTGAAGCTTCTGACTTTTAGTACCGGCATTGTTAATCCGCGATTCAATGGTTACCGGGCCTTTATCTTCCGAGACATCCGGGGTACGTATAAAGATGCCCGGAGAAGCCAGGTAATCCATATCGAAATGTACAGGGTTGACCGCCACGATCCATACATCACGGTAGATGCCTCCAAAGTGGCAGAGATCACCTCCCAGTGGCGGAACAGCTTCATTATGCGCATTGCTCAGTTTTACCCGTATGATATTGTCTTCTTCAAAATTGAGATAAGGTGTTATGTGGATGCTGAAAGCCGTGTAACCTCCCAGATGTGAACCGGCTTTCTGCCCGTTAACAAACACCTCGGCATCCTGGTTGGCCCCTTCAAAATACAGGTACACGTCTTTGTTTTTAAGTCGAGGGCCGGGCCTGAAGGTCTTGCTGTACCAGGCAATTCCTCTGTAATAACCGGGCTTATCATCCAGCACATCCCTGGCATTCCAGGTATGGGGAATGTTTACCGTGGTCCAATCGGAATCACTGTCGGCTACTTTTTCAATATCACCTTTGTGGAACTTCCAGCCTGAATTGATCGTGTATTTTATTCTTGTTTGTGAACTGACATGTTGCACTGCAGTAATAAGGATGAACGTAAAAAGGATATAACGGATAATTTTCATGGTAACTGGTTTGAAGTGTTTTTTGGCAGGATATAAAAATACAGTTTATTCTTTAAGAACCGAAAGAGCTTTGGGCGGAGAGGAAGTAGGAAGAGTGAAGAGTGAAGGGTAAAGTGTAATGCTGTGGGGGTGCTTATGGAAACATGAATAGTGGAATTTGTTTGCCCTCCGGCCTTCGACCATACCCTTGCAAACGCAAATAAAACAACTACTTTTGAAAAAGGCGGTTATTTTCGTTTCGCCCATTCATGTACCCATTACCAAAACATATCTATGAAAAGGAAGTTATCCTTTCGGCTGATCATGCTGTGCTTCAGCCTGTCGATGTTAGGCGTACTGAACTTCCCCTGCCCATAACAGCTAAGATCACCATATCCCGGATCATCGGCCAGGAGGTAGATGACGGTGGGCTTTTACCGGTTTATATCGCTTTTTTACTCCCGGTTTCGGCAGGATGACCCAGCAAGAGCTATAAGTCCGAGGGTGAATAGCGTGCCTTTAGTGTTCTTCACTTAGTGGAAATGTATTGAACGTATACTGATAAAGATAAGTTCTTGCTGACCTGAAAACTGTTGACAAACCTTACATCTGTTAATCGCCTGGTACAAAGTAGATATATATTTTCTAAAAACCGTTTTTCCGGCCAGGTGAACTTATTTTTCCTTGCTGTGCAAAACAATGGCGCCTTTTATCCGTTTAAAAATGTAGAATCTTCTGACAGGGATTCAAACCTAATTTCAAAAAAAGAGCCGCGAAAGACAACAGACCTGGTCATGATCCTTAATATTAAACACAAAAACATTTTTTGTTATGAAAAGAATCATTTTTGCAGGATTAGCGAGTCTGCTTGTATTAACAACCTCTTGTGAGAAGAAAGACAATTCTTCAGATGAAGGTAACGGGAAGCTTAAGGTAAGTATTACCGATTCCCCATTTCCTTTCGAACTTATCCAGTCAGCATCAGTAACCATCGTAAAGGGTGAGGTAAAAGCTGCCGATGTCAATGGTAATGAAGAAGCGTCCTTTCTGACTTTTTTTGAAGATTCGGCAACGTTTAACCTGATGGACCTCAGGAACGGCATTACCGATGAGCTGACCGTAGCCGACATACCTGCCGGTTCATACGATGAAGTCCGGTTGGTCATTAGTTCAGCCAGTATAACCCTTGTAAACGGGCAAACCTATGATCTGAAGATTCCCAGCGGATCTTCGTCGGGGCTGAAAGTCAAAATCGATCCGTCCATTGATGTAAACGGGGGACTAACCTCCGAGCTTGTCCTCGATTTTGATGTCAGTAAGTCATTTGTTCTGAAAGGGAATATGAAAACACCGGCGGGCATCAACGGCTTCAACTTCAAACCGGTTATTCGTGCGGTGAATACAAGCTCCTCGGGCCGGCTCCAGGGCATGGTTACCGACACTACCGATATGGCTGTTGCCGGCGTTTCTGTCTGGCTTGAGCAGGACACCGTGGTAGCCAGTGCACTTTCCGATACAACCGGTTATTATAAGATCATTGCGCTTCCCGAAGGTGAATATGATGTGTATGCTACCAAACCGGGTTTCGATACAGTAAGTGTACAGGGTATTATGATCAATGCCGCCAACAGTACACAACAGGATTTTACCCTTACACCATCAAGCCAGACGAAATAATCTCTGGTAAATTTTGCGATTTTTAGTGAGAATGCGTCTTTTGGACACACACGTGTTTATTAGGCGCATTTTCATTCTGACGGTTGCCGAGTATGTCCCGCGTTGCCTCCACCACTGCTGAAGCAAGGACACTTGCGACGGGCGGAGTGGGATTACCGTCCCTGCGTTTTAATGCCAGCAACGGGCACAGATGATCATTGACTACCCATCGTGCTGCTGGAAGGGATAGGGGATTATCCATCACTTACCTGAACCCATACCGCTTGATTACCAGGTCATCAAAGAAGCCTGTATCGGCTTCCGGGTTATAGAGGTATATTTTGATGGCTTTGTTATGCATTGATTCCGGGATAAAGATATCTTTTTCAATCTTCTCCCAGCCGTTTTGATCATTTCCGGCTATCCGGATAGTACTGTTGTAAAGCGATCCGGCTTCTGTTCCCGACAATATGATGGTATTCTTGTCGTCTCCCGGTGGTTTTCTCCAGGCGCTGACTATAAACCGGTCGCCGGCTTCGACGCTGTCAATGGCAAAGGTCATGCCGTATGGTTGAT
>DASQZK010000661.1:0-4779 GCA_035638735.1 Bacteroidales bacterium | reverse complement strand
TGTACGGGTCGTTCTCATCAACACCATGGTACAGGTGATGAGCAATAGCATAAATCCTGGACAAATCCATCTTGTCGGAATAATTTTCAACGGAATTATAGCCGATACCAATAGTTTCCGGTCCGATGATTTTGGGTACTGCTGATCTGGTCTGAATCGTATCGTACACGGCGTTGAGAGCTTTATTGTAGCCTGCGATGGTATCTGAAGTAAAAGTTTCAGATGGGTTCATCCGACACGATTCGTATGAAGCACTCCAGTCGGGTTCATTCTGAATGCCGATGTAATTGGGATAAATGCCATTGGCATTGTATTCATCCAAGGCCTTGTTCCACCAGTGTGCAAAGCCGGCATAATCGAATTCAACCTTTCCGTCAACCACGGAATATTTCAGGGTCCCCCCGTTGCTGCGGCTGCCATTGCTCTTCAGGTAACCTGGAGGCCCCCATGATGTAGTGAGCACGGAGACGGGCGTTCCGCGAACGGTTTCGGCAGCCTGCACAAATTCGGCAGCACGGTCAATCATGCCCGGGTCATAGTCATAGGCGTTTCTAAGTCGAAGAATATCCAGACCCAGCTCACCGAAGAGCGCCTGGTATATCTGGCTTTTATTCGGGTGGGCGGTCACCCAGTTTTCATAATAGGCCAGGCTGCCACCGAAACCAACTATCGACTGGTAGGTGGTGGACGGATTTATGGTAATCGTGTCAAATGATTCTCCGTGGAGATGGGTATTGGAAAATATAATGAATGAAATGACCGTTATCCAAAATTTCAGCGTTGTGGATCGGTAATCCGTTACGTTTAGTTGTAGCTTTTTCATCATAAGCCGGTATTATGCTTTTTGACCTGTAGTAGTTCGTTTGAGGTTCCAAGATAATAAAATATTAAACAGCCTAAACCATCCCCCGCTACCCCTCAGTCCTCTGCAGAGGAAGCCAGCCTCACATACCAATGACAAGTATCGATGACTTGCCGTGAATATGCAACTTGTAATCCTGTGTTTATAATTAATTATATTTTTGGAGGATTATTAACAAAACAAGACAGTGATAAGGTCAAAGCTGTTTTCTGTCATTTGTCCAAAAAGACCGTTCGAAAAGTATTAACATTAAAACTTGTATGATCCCTTTAAAAGGATTGGTTTATTTTCGGAAGGGGGACCAGGGCGTTAAATCTGGTTTTATGAACAGTCGTGCCAGTTGGTACGATAATGAGGCAGATGATATTCCGACAATAAGCCGGGAACGGTTACCGGATTTATTCGATGAACGGATTAATCTATAAGGCCCTTTTTCTGTAAGACTTCCTTTACAATATCATACCTCATCCGGCTGTATTTATTGAAATTACCGGTAGTAAAATTCATGGCATAGAAATACGGCTTTCCGTCTTTTTCAACATAACCCACCAGCCACATGACATATCGGTTATCATCCAGCATTCCGCCCCCGGTTTTCCCGCTCCATGTCGATGAGCCCTGCTTTTCCAGAATTATAAAATCTTTCACCATATCGGTTGAGCGTTTGGATACCGGTAGTTCATCATTATAGAACTTCCTCAGGAACGCCACCTGTTGGTTGGCGCTGATCCGGAACAGCCCTGCCAGCCAGAACCGTGAAGGTTGACCGGTCAGGTCTTTGTTGCCATAGTCGAATGCCCGGATGTACCGATAGTAAGTTTCGACGGGCATTTTTTCTGCAAATCCGGTAAAGACCCATACGCAGGAATATTTAACAGCGGTTCTGAGTGTCTGGTCCCGGTTCCAGTTTTTAACCGGCCATTGATGACCGTCCCACTTGATGACCTGGGTTGAGTCTTCAATTAATCCTTCTTCCAGCGCGATTAGTGAATGAGGTATCTTGAAAGTTGAAGCCGGTATGAACCCCGAATCGCATCTTGCGGAGTTATAGCGAAGATATTCATCGTTCGCCTGGTCGTATAAAACGAAACAGCCGTTGTCAATCCCATATTTCCCGAATACCTCCGTAAGGCCGGGATCTTGTTTCTGAGTGAAGGCAGCAGGCCAGACAATGAAAGCAAAGAGAACCAGCAGGTTTATTTTGACCGACATACGAGGTGTGATTTTGGAATAGGTAAACAAGTTATCGAATTTTTTCGATTCAGATTTCGTCAAAAGAGAGTCTGTTCAGAAAAGAGTCATTTCACCTTTTTATTATCAACACTGCTTAGGTGAACATTATAACAGCCTGGTACCAGGATTTAAAATCGCAATGCCAACCCTATTCCCTTTGTTGCCGGACCAATATGGATATGGCGTTTCCTGTATCCCGTATTTGTAACCGATCGGTTGTAAATTCGCACCGCTTTCGTCGCATGCTTCTTGTATGCTGTTGACAATGGGATGGAAGCCACGATGAGTGCAGCGCCGATACCTGCCAGGGCCCAGTTAGGGTCTCCTCCGCCCAGGGCCGTTCCTATTGGCCAGCCAACCATGAAGCCACCGGAAAAAGAGAGTACCGTACCAATATCATAATTCGTTTTGGCCGTTTTCATCTCCTCGTATGCTGCCTGGTTCGATTTGGTGATGGACAGTAACTGACCGGGTGTCAATCTCTGTCCTTTCTGAAGATAGAGCGTTCCAAAAGATTTAGTAATCGTGATCGTGTCAGAAGAATTCTGCGCAAAGAGACCGACAGTACACCCAAAGAAGATGAGTGCCATAATAAGTTTAGTCATGAGAAAAGTAGTAACAGGTTTTTTAAAATGTTATTTGAATGAGTAATTGCTATTCATGAAATCAATAGCAAAATATGAATGTAACAATAAATATTATAGTGAGCTAATAATATAAAAAATATGGCTAAATGTCATCGTGCAATAATGTGTATAAATATTACACAACAAATGTATAATATTTATACATTTTATGTGAAAAAATAATCCTCACAGTTTCGTTAAAAGGCCTCACCCGAAAGTATGAGTTTACTATAATCAGGTTGAAAGGGTGGATTTTATCTATTATTCATATAATCAGATAAATACGTGAATATTGGAAAGAATTTCGTCAAATTTTCGTCAAAATGTCCGGAATCGGACGCCGAGATTTGGGAGGTGAAATTGATTAAGGTTGGTCGGTTTTGGTCGGCGGGGGTGGGGCCCCACTAAAAGCAAAGACCACAGATAAAACACATACCCCAAACTATGCCCAATTGTCAAATCCCTACGTTCAACATTAAATCACGTATAAATTTTGCAACATTATCCGATAATAGAAATTGGACAGGATTTAGCACTAGGAATTTATTCTTCTTTCAATGAATAACCTTATAAACTGCCCGGCAACTAGACGCCTGTATTTATGAACACCAAACCCTGGGCAGTCTGGCACATGAAGCTTAGATGACAATTTGGCTGTTTACAGTACTTAATCCGACTGGTCATTCGTAGAAAAAAGACGAATGAGATTGCTCATTTTTTTGACTAATCGACATGCAAATATACCTATAAAATCCTGTTGTCTAACTCATAACCATTATTTTATCCACCCTGGTACGGTCCTGCCTGTTGGCTACCTTATACCCGAAAAGGAGCACTATTTTCGTAATATTATCCAGCATGTCGAATTCGATCTTATCAACATCGCTTATGATAAGTGGTAGTCGGAATGTGAACCCGGGGTGAAGGACACGAAAGGCACCTGTTTGTCTTTGAAGCTCTTGTAATCACCACTGCCGGGAAAGGGTAACGTTTTATGAATAAATTATGCGTTTCTGCCATGAAACTGGAATATAAAATGCTCGGTGTCTCAAATCCATCCATTAGCTATAAATAGTACTTTTAACTTCGTTTATCTTATCTTAGAGGAAGAATTAGAATACCGTCTAACTTCAAACTCAAACTACGCAATAATGAAAACACGTTTTAATTCTTTCGTATTTATTCTATTCACCACCTTGCTTTTCCTTGACTTTTCGTACGGATGTTCCGCGAAAGGAAAGGACATGGAAGCTGTCAGGGTTGATGGAAACCGTTTTGTTACCGCTTCGGGAGACCCGGTTATCTTCCACGGGGTCAATATTTCCGATCCCGACAAGCTGGAAGATGCCGGCAAATGGACCATCGATCATTTCAGCAAGGCAAAAGAGTGGGGCGCCAATATTATTCGTGTGCCTGTTCATCCGCAGGCCTGGCGGAAAAGGGGTAAGGAAGGTTACCTTAAATTACTGGACCAGGCTGTGGACTGGGCCAATGAACTGGATCTTTACCTTATCCTCGACTGGCATTCCATTGGCAACCTAAAGGAAGCGAAATACCAAAATAAGATGTACATCACTGATATGGCTGAAACGGAGGACTTCTGGAATACTGTTTCGAAAAGGTATGCCGGCGAACCATCGGTGGCCATGTACGAACTGTACAATGAACCTACCGTATCGGGAGTGCAATTCGGTGATCTTACGTGGGCTGAATGGAAGAAAATGAATGAAGAAATGATTGATATTGTCAGGAAAAACGATCCCGAAGCTGTTGTTCTGGTTGCCGGATTTAACTGGGCCTATGATCTTACACCGGTTAAAACAGATCCGGTAAACAGGCCCGGTATCGCTTATGTCAGTCACCCATATCCTGAAAAACGATCCCAACCCTGGGAAGATAAGTGGGAGGCCGACTGGGGATTTGTAGCGGATACCTACCCGGTAATTCTAACCGAGATCGGTTATGCCCTGCCAACGGAACGGGGGGTACATGTGCCGGTTCACGGTGATGAAACCTACGGTAATGCCATTGTTGACTATGCTGCAAAGAAAAACATTT
>DASQZK010000660.1:0-4878 GCA_035638735.1 Bacteroidales bacterium | reverse complement strand
GATGACATTGTAAGCAAGGAAAAAGCCATCAAAGAGCTACAGAAAAAGTATTTCGGCCCTGAAGGTACCCTCTTTCAGAAAAGGGAAGAGTTAATCAAACCCATCCAGGATGATGTTTATAAAGCGGTGAAAGAACTTGCTCTCGAAGGTGGCTATGCCGTAATTTTTGACACCGCCGCCGGGGCAACAATCCTCTATGAAAACGCCCGCTATAATAAGAGTGATGAAGTTTTGGAAAAATTAGGATATAAGAATTAATTATTTACATTTGTACAAATTTTTATAAATACGTAATAATGAAAAGACTGGTAAACCTACTTCTTGTTGTTGGATTCCTTTTTTCAACAGCTGCCGTTAATGCTCAAAATTATAAATTCGGACATATTTCCGCTCAAGACATCGTTGTCCTGATGCCTGAATATCAAAAAGCGTCCGACAGTCTGAACAAGGTGAAGGCTAAATATGACCAGCAGACCGAAAAGATGCAGGTTGAGATCAATAAAAAATATAACGATCTTGTAGAACAGCAGAGTTCGCTCGACTCACTGATTCTTGAAAGCATGTACTCCGACCTTCAGAGTATGCAGCAGAGGCTTCAAAATTTCCAGGCCCAGGCCAATCAGAAACTCAGGGCACTCGAGGCCAGCCTCCTGGAAGGCGTAATGACCAAACTTGAAGCAGCTATCGGCGATGTTGCCAAGGAGATGAATCTCATCTATGTGTTCGATATCAGTGGCAGAAACCCGATCTATGTTTCAGACCAGAGCGTTGATGTCGGTCCTATGGTTAAAGAAAAATTAGGAATACAATAACGATACACTAATATATAAGGAAAGACCATTTTGATGTTGCATCAGAATGGTTTTCTTTTTTGTTTAAAGATGAATAAGCCCAGTTCACCCATAGGATTGTTCGATTCGGGAGTTGGCGGACTCACAGTGGCAGCCGCCATTAAATCCATTCTCCCGGGCGAGAGCATGATCTATTTCGGGGATACCGCCCACCTGCCATACGGCGACAAGTCGAAGCAGACCATCATCCGTTATTCACTCGAAATTACCGATTTCCTCCTGGACCACGACTGCAAGGTTATTCTCATAGCCTGTAACTCGGCTTCGTCGAATGCTTTCAGCGAAGTCAGAGACCATGTGGGCGACCGTGCACTGGTGATGAACGTGATCGACCCCGTGGTTGATCATGTGGCAGGCGAGACGGATATTAAGCACGTAGGCGTCATCGGTACAAAAGCGACTATCGGGTCGGGGACCTACGCCGATAAGTTACATGAACTGAGACCGTCGCTTGAGATTTCTTCCATGGCCACACCTCTTTTTGTACCTATGATCGAGGAAGGTTTTATTTTCGATGACATCAGCAACGCCATCATCCGGTCCTATCTATCCAAACGCGACCTGGAGAATATCGATTCACTTATCCTGGGATGCACCCATTATCCCATCATCATGAACCAGATCAGCCGCTTCTTTAATTTTGACGTCAACGTAATCGATTCGGCCCGCCTTGTGGCCGGGGAGCTGAAGAACGAATTGTCTGCAGCCGGACTTCTTAACTCCGGCTCTGTAAAAGGCGAATACCGTTTTCATGTGTCCGACCTCACCGATTATTTTGCGATTATTGCCCGGATGTTCTTCGGGGAAAATATCACCTTGCAGAAAACCGACATCGGAAGGCAGATCTAGCCTCTTTTGCTTTGAAACGTATTTCTTGAGCTGATCACGTTCATAGGATGTCTATTCCTTTTTTTACAATCGTACCATAAGGTAGCAATATTTTAGCAGGCCAATGGTGCTGACGAACTGAAACGATACTGTAAATGGGATTGGACGGTGGCTTATAAATTGTAACCCTTGTTACTGGAATGCGGATTTTTGAGACACCTCTCCCCTGCAATAGGATAAAACAGAAGGGATAGAACTGTTCTCCGGAACGCCTTCATTCCTTATACCACCCGGCATAAACCATATAATTATCGGCGATTTTATTGATCATCTCACTGGTTTGTGCGGGGTCGATAGATTTGACACGTTTTGCCGGCACCCCTGCATAGATACTTCCAGGCTCAATGATGGTGTTTGTCAGTACGACAGAGCCGGCGGCGATGATTGAATTTTCGCCTATTACTGCATGGTCGAGAATGATTGAGCCCATGCCAAGCAGGACGTTGTCTTCCACTTTTGCGCCGTGAATAATCACGTTATGTCCAACACTCACATTGTCACCAATCTCAATGACAGATTTTTCGTAAAGGGTATGAAGAACCGAGCCGTCCTGTATGTTAACCCGGTTTCCGATTCGAATCGAGTTAACGTCTCCCCGAAGAACGGTATTAAACCACACCGAACAATCGTCACCCATCACAACATCTCCCAGTATTGTTGCGTTATCTGCAAAGAAACAGTTCTTTCCGTACCGGGGTGTGAACCCGCGAACGCTTTTGATAAGTGCCATTCTGTATTCCTTTCTTTATAAGGGAATCAGCCATCTTGGTCGCTGGCCGCCTCCCTGTATGTGATCGTGATGATACTGATTTGTAAAATACTTACAAAAATATATAATATTTATATATTTAAATTTGTAATTATTAATATGAAAGTGCTAAGTTTGTTATGTTTAAGAAAATGTTAAATATGTGAATACGCATTTTTTAAAATGCTTAATTTTGTTGAGGCAGGATGGGGATAAAGGGATTTTGAACGCACTTATTTTCTCATATAAACGAACAATAATGCATATGGCGAATTCCGGATTCCTCATGTGCATTTGATATTTTTAACCGATTATTTTTAACCTGTTATGGTAAAAAAGCCAAAAGTTATTGAACTTGAAGAGGTCGTTGTAAAGTTCGCAGGCGATTCGGGTGATGGTATGCAGCTTACCGGCAGCCAGTTTTCCGACACGTCAGCTTTTGTAGGTAATGACCTCTCTACTTTTCCTGACTATCCGTCAGAGATACGAGCTCCCCAGGGAACGCTTGCCGGGGTATCCGGTTTCCAGGTCCATATAGGTCACAAGGAAGTGACTACACCCGGAGATAAAGCCGATGTGTTAGTGGCGATGAACCCTGCCGCCCTGAAGGCCAACATGAAATGGGTCAAGACGGGGGCGACCATCATTATTGACATTGATAATTTTGACAACAAGCATTATAAGAAAGCCGACTACATTGAGGATCCTCTTCATGACGGGACGCTGGAAGGGTTTAACCTTATCAAGGCCCCGATAACCAACCTCACCAGGTCGACGGTTAAAGAATATGGTTTAGACAACAAGACTGCCGACAAAACGAAGAACCAGTTCGTTGCCGGTATCCTGTATTTCTTGTTTAACCGTAGTCTGAAGATAGGTGAAGATTTTCTTGAGCAGAAGTTCAGGAAAAAGCCTGAGCTTGTGAAGGCCAACAAGGCAGTTTTGCATGCCGGCTTTAATTATGCCGAGACTATCGAAGCCTTCTCGACCACTTTTCTGGTGAATCCGGCCAGGAACAAGAAGGGGCTTTTTCGGAATATTTCGGGTAATACGGCAACGGCCTGGGGTCTGTTGGCCGCATCGGAGAAATCGGGATGTGGAATCTTCCTGGGGTCTTACCCCATTACCCCGGCTTCGGAAATTCTCCAGGAACTTTCCAACAGGAAAAGCCTGAATGCGATTACCTTTCAGGCCGAGGATGAGATCGCCGGGATTTGTTCCACTATTGGCGCCTCTTTCGCCGGTAAACTGGCGGTAACCTCTACCTCCGGTCCCGGGCTGGCCCTCAAAGGCGAGGCTATCGGCCTGGCGGTTATCACCGAGTTGCCAATCGTGATCATTAACGTTCAGAGGGGCGGACCTTCTACCGGTCTGCCTACCAAGACAGAGCAGAGCGACCTGATGCAGGCCTTGTACGGGCGTAACGGTGAAAGTCCGTGTGTTGTCATTGCCTCGAGTACGCCTGCCAATTGTTTCTCTTTTGCTTACGAGGCCGCCCGGCTTGCCCTCGAACACATGACACCTGTGATCATGCTTTCCGACGGTTACCTGGCCAACGGTTCGGAACTCTGGCCAATTCCCGAAATGAAGGACCTGCCGGAAATCCACACCTGGAAAGTCGAGGATAACCACGAGAACTATCATCCTTACCTGCGTGATCCCGAAACCCTGGCCCGCCTGTGGGCTATCCCGGGGCAAAAAGGACTCAGGCATCGTATCGGCGGACTTGAAAAAGCGGATGTTACCGGTGAAGTATCTCACGATCCGATGAATCACCAGATCATGGTGGAACAAAGGCAGGAAAAAGTGGACCGTGTGGCCAACGATATCCCCGAACAAACCATCATGGGCGAAGAGACAGCCGATCTGCTCGTAGTGGGTTGGGGTGGTACGTACGGAGCACTCTTCACCGCAGTTAAGGAACTGCAGGAAGAAGGACTGTCTGTAAGCCTGGCCCAGTTTAATTATATCAGTCCCCTTCCAAAAAATACAGGCGATGTGCTTAAAGGATTTAAAAAGAGGGTTGTTTGTGAGCTGAACATGGGTCAGTTTGCCAATTACCTGAGATCGAAGTATCCGCAGTACGAATACTTGCAGTATAACAAGGTGCAGGGCCTGCCGTTTATGATTTCAGAACTGAAACAGAATTTCAGAGAACTTCTTGAAAATTAAAGATTATGAGCTCAGAAACTGATTTTTTACCTAAAATAGAAGCCCAGGATTATAAACTGGATGATCCGGTTAAATGGTGTGCCGGATGTGGATCTCATGCCGTACTCTCAACCATCAGGAACGTTCTGCCGGAAACCGGTATCCAGAAGGAAAAAGTGGTGTTCGTGTCGGGAATCGGTTGCTCTTCGAGGTTCCCTTATTACATTAATACCTACGGCT
>DASQZK010000659.1:0-3779 GCA_035638735.1 Bacteroidales bacterium | reverse complement strand
ATAGAAATCGATCTGGTATATACCGCTAAGGATTTCACCGTCGACCTTTTGCTTCCATAGGATGCTGCCGGTATTGCTGATCAGATAAATGGTATGTCTGAGATCCTGTACAAAGATCTCCTTTTGGTTATTGGTATGGTTAATAACAACGGCCGGTTTAAACAGGGTGGTGGTATCCAGCTTGCTTTCCCATACCGTGTTGACCCGATCACGAACCTGGCTGCTATAGTGGGCAAAGACCCTGAAGTAACTAAGATCGTCGGTACTTGTACTTTGGAAGGCTATGGCGTCAATCTTCCGCCACTTGTCTTTATGCCTGTTCACCACCTCAGTGGCCCCGGGTGTGAGTAACTTCTCCATTCCTTCCTGGTACCGCGAGGGATCGGCATAAATAAACAGGTTTGAACGGCTTGAAATATTATCTGTCAGCGATTTGTAGTTTTCATCATTCTCAAGGGTCTTTCCCAGCAGGTTAAAATAGAGGTATGTTTTCAGTGCTTCGGCCGAGGGTCCAAAAACAAGATAGTTCCCGGCATAGGTATAATACTCGTAATCGCTTTTATGATAAAACCGGCTGAAAAGCAGCCGGGGTATTCCGGTAAACGGCGATGTATGAACAACAACCTGGTGGTGGTCGTCGATATTCACCTTTTGGGAATAGTCGCTCTCCTCCTTCCCTTTTGCCTTTGCCGCCACTTTGGTCCAGGCGTCGAGCATCTCCTGTGCCATGGCTGTTCCTTTTACTTTTATAAGGAAAAACCTGGCGTAGTCGCCCCGACTTCTCCGGAGAAGGACTGTGCCGGCCTCACCGGCCATGAGGTGGGAAAAAGCTGTTGTAATATCTTCACCGGCAGCTTTGGCAATAAGTGCGAGTTTTTTCGTCCGCTCACGGTCTGCGCTGTACGTCCCGACATTCTTCATCAGCAAATCGGCATCTGAAAAGCCTGTCATGCTGAAATAAACGGCATTTGAGGGCACAACACCGGCCATGTCGAAGGCCACCGGCTCCTGGCCGTGAAGCATACGAATGGTCTGATGCAGGGAATCACCGGCCGTTGTAAAGCCGTTAAGGGTGATATAGCCGGGTTTCAGATCAAGGTCGAATGCCGACCATTCGGCGAAACGGGAAATAAAACCGGGCGTATCATTCCTGAAAATGGCCTCCAGGAAGGAGCCGAGTTCAGGATAATTAACATAGACGTTTGCAATTACATCGCTGCCGGTAGTCCCTTTCAATCTGGTAAATTGTGCATTGTCATCCAGGTGTTTTTCTGCGTTTAACTGCCGCACAGAAGCATCGATCAGGCTGCCTGAGGGACTCATCACGAACAGGCCGTAGCATTCATAAAAGGAAAATTTCCGGAACAGGCTGTCGTTGGGCATATCAACATGATAAACCGTGACAGCACCATCCCTGTGTTTATCAATATCAGAATCGGACGGTATGAGTTTCAACACCTGTTCGGTGGCCTTTCTCTGTCTGTCGCTGAGGATAAACAGACTGCTGTAGCCCGTGTCGGTTTTGCAGACAGACAGAATGACCTCGCCGTCCATGAGCTCCTTAAAATCGGAATAAGTCCTGCCCAGGCTGTCGACCATGGCCAGCTGGTGGTCGATTTGTTCAATAGCATGGTAGGCTTTGAATTCCGTCCATATATTGGTATGATGCCTGACCGAAGATATCAGCTGCCGGAAGTCATGCGTTTCGACAAACATGACCACACCGGATGGTATGGCTTTCACCGGGTCGAGAACTTTCAGCTTCCTGGCCCGCAACCATACCAGGCCATAAACGGTGCCTGCGAGGATCACGGCAAGGAGAAGAAATGAAATAATGCGTCGTATCAATGTCATGTGTGGAAATCCTTTTTACGCAGTAGATTTTTACCTGTACTGCTGTTATACACCGCGTTTTCACTACCTTTGTGGAATAACATCTGCATCCCCCGGGATCCTAACCGAATAGTTGAAATGAAATATACCTGTTCCCTGTTATCAGCCTTTCTAATAATGATAACTTTCTCTTATTCAGGCTTCGCTCAGTCTATCACCATCATCAATGAAGTATCCCGGGAACCAGTCGGGAATGTTGCCTTGTTCAACAAAAGCAGAGACCTTGCAACACTCTCTGGTCCTGACGGTAAAGCAAATATCAGTATTTTTAAAGACAATGACAGTATTTTTTTTCAACACCCCTCGTTCAACCCGGCGGTTTTTTTAAAGAGAGATCTCCACGACGGACAGCAACTTTTCCTGTCAAAGCGGGTCATCCTTATCGATGAATTTGTCATATCGGCCACCAAATCAAGGGAGAACAAGAAAAACATCCCATATATGGTCGATGCCCTCGATGCCACCGGGATCTCGGAAAGCCTGAGCCAGTCGTCGGCCGATTTGCTGCTTGCCACCGGCAATATAGCTGTTCAAAAATCGCAGGGCGGTGGAGGCAGTCCTATTATCAGGGGCTTCGAAGCGAACAAGATCCTTCTGGTGATCGATGGTGTCAGGATGAACAATGCCATCTACCGCAGTGGCCACCTGCAGAACGCTATCACCATCGATAATGCCATCCTCGACCGTGTTGAAGTGATCTTCGGCCCCACATCGCTCATATATGGCAGTGATGCGCTGGGAGGGGTCATCCATTACTATACCAAAGATCCCGTACTTGCCGGCGACACCGGCCGTTATACCTTCAGGGCAACGGCCTATACCAGCTATGCCACGGCTAATACCGCAAAAACAGGGCATCTCGACTTCACCAACGGTTTCAAAAACCTGGGCTTTCTCAGCAGTATAACCTACAAAGACCTGGGCGACATCAGGATGGGCAGGAACAAAAACCCGTTTTACGGCGATTATGGAGAACTGCTGCATTATGCTGCCCGCCGCAACGGACGCGATACTACCCTGGCCAATCCGGATCCCTTCCTTCAGCTCAATACTGGCTATAAACAACTCGACCTGCTTCAAAAGGTGAAGTACACGCCCTCACAATACTTCGACCTGATCCTAAACCTCCAGTATTCCACCTCCTCCAACATCGGCCGGTATGACGAACTGAAGAATTACAGCGGCGATCGTATGAAATATGCCGAGTACTATTACGGGCCGCAGAACCGGTTTTTCGGCTCGCTGAAATCGGTGGTGAAAAAGCATAATTTCATGTTCACCAATGCCACCACTACCCTGGCCTATCAGCGTATCGACGAAGACCGCATCACCCGTAAGTTCGGGGTGGATGATAAACGCTACCAGCTCGAGGATGTGGACGTATACAGCCTGAATGTGGATATGTTGAAATTGCTGCGTGACGACGACCGGCTGAATTACGGCGTGGAGGTAACCTATAACAATGTGACCTCAACAGCCCGTTACAGGAACATCATCACCGGGCTGCAGTTGCCCGCTGAAACACGATACCCCGACGGTGGCAGCTATGCCGCAACATCCGGCCTTTACCTTAACTACAAATTTGTGCCAAATGCCAACTACATTCTCTCGGCCGGGGCCAGGTACCATTACGGCTTGTACCATTCAGAATTCATTCCCGGGGGCATCCTCCCATATAACAACATCAGCATCAACAACGGGGCTCTTACCGGCAGCCTGAGCATGGTATATCATCCGGGGAAAAAATGGCAGATCAATGCCATCGCCTCTTCCGGGTTCAGAAACCCGAATATTGACGATTACGGGAAGATCAGGGCCAAAGACGGGATGGTGACCGTTCCCAACCCCGATCTCAAGCCGGAGTATTCATACAACCTGGAACTGGG
>DASQZK010000658.1:0-5435 GCA_035638735.1 Bacteroidales bacterium | reverse complement strand
TGGCTGCACGTGACCTGAATAATGATATCTACATTCCACTCTCTACCTTTAACAAGCGCATACCGCCTGAAAATCCCCTGAGCAGCCAGATAAAACAATTTACAGTCAAGCTGGCTTCTTCCGAAGGACTGATGGAAGCTGCCGACGTCATACGTAGCATCCTGAACCGTCATCATTACAATAATGACGATTTCAGCATTATCGTGCCTTATGAATTGCTTAAGCAGGAAGAAAAAGAACGGCGAAGGTACAATTTCCTGCTCGCATCAATTGCCGCCATTTCACTCATCGTGGGCGGTATTGGTATTATGAACATTATGCTGGCCTCGGTGGTGGAACGTACACGTGAAATTGGTATAAGGCGCGCCATTGGAGGCAGGAAGAACGATATCCTGAGCCAGTTTGTAACCGAAGCGGTCATCATGAGCCTTGCCGGAGGATTGATCGGTGTCCTCCTCGGAATCATCCTGTCGCTTATCCTTTCCTTTGCTACAGAAGCGGGAACATCTATCAAACTGTACTCATTGCTTATCGCGTTTGGTTTCTCGATAATGGTGGGGATAACCTTCGGATACCTCCCGGCAAAAAAAGCAGCAAACCTAAGACCAATAGAATCGATAAGACATGAATAATCCGGATGAAGAATCGACACCGCCATTCGAAAAAATTATGATCCCATATACTAAACCCCGCCCGATGAAACATCTATTGCAAATGTCCTGTATTGTCCTGGTTTTCGTATTGCTTCCACTGACTGTGAGGGCACAAAGGATCTATCAACTCGATCTTGAATCAAGCATTGAGATTGCCAGGAAACAAAGTAACACTATGCTCGTTCTGCAACAAAGACTCAACAGGGCAGCCTATGATCTTAAAGCCGCTACAAGTAGTTACAAGACCCATGTGAATATGGACTTTATTTTACCCCGGTATACCGAAACGGTACGTCAGTGGGAAGACAGCCTGGGAGTTTCATTTTATTCGGTAAAGCAGAACATGGTGAACGGCTACCTGAATATCATCCAACCGCTACCTACCGATGGTTACCTGTCTGTATCGTCGGGCTTGCAGAACATTACCGATTACAACTATGATAACCGCCTGACTCAGTTGACGACCAGCATTGGTTTCAGACAACCCATTGAAGCCTTCTATGGCTATAACAACATAAAGCTAGCCTATAAACAGGCAAAGCTGACGTATGAATCTACCCTTAAACAACTGAAGCGGGCCCAACTGGACCTGGTGTATGAGGTAAGCAGTATTTTCTATAACCTTATCTCGTACAAAGAGAGACTGAATATTGCCAGGATGAGCCTGGAACGGCAGACGGAAGCCACTACCATCGCCAGGAATAAATATAAAGCCGGCCTTATAAGGGAGGTGGAAGCGCTTCAAATGGAAGTGGACCTGGGCGAAGCTACTAATAATCTTGATATTGCCCAGGTGAATTACACGTCACAAATGCAGTTGTTCAAGGAGGTCATGGGATTGAATCTGAAAGACAGTGTCATCCTTAGTGCCGACCAGGGCTATGAAAAGATTTTTGTCGATGTGGATAAAGCTGTCAGGCTGGCTCTCGAGAATAGAAACGAACTGAAAGAACATGAAATACAGATCGAGCTTTCCGAGATGGAGATCAAACGGCGTAAGGCTGCCGGAAGAATCAACGGCGATATCCTGTTAAATTACGATATCATCGGCACCAACAAGAGCTACCTTACCATACCTGTGGAACGGACCATGGGCTATACCTGGGATAATATGTCGGAACGCCCTGGTAATTTCAGTGCGGCACTTACCCTGAGTATCCCGATTATCGACTGGGGACAGAACAAGGCACGTGTGAAAGCAGCGCAGGCTACCCTGGAACAAAACATGATCCAGCTCGATGCCGAAAAGATAAGCATCGAACGTGACATCCGGACAATCGTGAACCGACTGGGCAGCAGCCTGCGACGGCTTGAGCTGCTTGAAAAAAATGTTGAGGTGGCAGAAAAAAGTTTTCAAATTACGCGTGAACGGTATGCCAACGGCGAAATCGACAGCCAGTCTATGGCCCTGGAACGGGAGAGACTTAATAATGCCTATATCTCGCGACTTGAGGCGTTCATTAGTTATAAACTATTGCTATCCGATTTGATGAGAAAAACATTCTACGACTTTGAAAATGACAGGGCGGTTGTCGACGGTTAGATGAACAGGACAACAGACAGCAGCCTCCTCTAACCCCGGCGGCTTATCGCCAGGAGGTTATCGCGGTCCAAAATTTTGATCTCACGGCCATCGAGTCTGATGATGCCTTCCTTCTCAAATTCCTTCAGAAACCGGACTGTGCTCTCCTGTGATATGGATGAGAAATCGGCAATGTCCTGCCGGGTCAGGTAATGAAAGACATCTTCATTGCTAAAGTCTTCTGATGCGAGATAGAGCAGGGCAGAAGCAAGCTTTCCGCGCATCTGCTTGTATGACAGGTTCTTGATTATTTCCAGGTGATGGGACTCATTCCGGCAGTTCCGGCTGGTGATCTCAAGGGCAAATCCGGGGTTTTTAAGCAGAAGCTCCTTGAGACCTTCCTTGCTGATCATACAAATCAACGACTCTTTAAGGGCAATGGTGGAATAGTTGTAAACATTTTCACCGAATACACTCTGGAATGCGAGGAAATCACCCGTTCGTGCCAACCTGATATTGATATGCCGGTGCGACCCTGTCTGCAGGTAAACCTTCACGAGGCCACTGATGATAAGCATCACATACGGCGCAAAGGCACCCTGCTTAAAAATGTTTTCACCTTCGGCGTATACAAGCTGCGTCTTTTTATCACTTAAAAACGAAATATCATCATCAGATAAATCCCTGAAACAGCCTATCCCTGAAAGGATATCACTGTTTTTCCTGTTGTTTTGACTGCCTGTATTCATGCTGAAAATGATTGAATTTCTTCATGTCTTCTATGGTGACCACCCCTCTCCAATGCTCTACCCCCCTGACCCCCCTGAAGTGGGGGAACCGCGGCCTGCACCGGCAATTTCGATTAGTCAGGACCAGATCAATACCCTCGTATTGTCAACTTTCTGCATGTCACAGAGATTTTATGACTACTACTTCTTCATGTCTTTTGTGGTGACCTTCGATCTCCAACGCCCTACCCCCCTGACCCCCCTGAAGGGGGGAAATGCAGCCCGCACCGGCCATTTTGATTAGTTAATACCAGGTCATATCCTCGAATTGTCAACTTTATGCATGTCACAGAAATTTTATGGTAAACTCCAATATGACTTCCAACCGACAAAGTTACAGAAATATGTCAAAAAAAAAGTTGAAATTGTTCAATTCCATTGCTGTTATGCCCGGCGGCTTTTTGTGAGGTTGCAAACATTGCTTGCTGTATTTTTGCCATCGGTAAACAGGAATTAATGAAAAAGATAGCCATACCCATATCGAACGGCAGACTCAGTAAGCACTTCGGCAGTTGCAGCCACTACCGCATCTTTGGCGTTGAGACCTCGGGAATATCGAGAGCCAACCTCGAAGCCCCGTCTTATGAAGACCTGACCAGGCTGCCGGCCTGGGTGGCTGACCAGCAGATCACAGATATTATCGCGTATAAAATAGATAAGGTGATCATTGACCTGTTTGCACGTCATAAGATCAATGTTTGGGTGGGCGCACCCGATTTGGACCCGGAAATTCTTCTGGGGGAATATCTTGACGGAACACTCACGTCAAACGAAAAAGTGCTGAATAATGACTACGATGACAACTAAAAAACATAACAAGTTATTTGCATTCCTGACGTCCAGCCGGGGGATTATCCAGATCGTAATTGGCATTGGTGTTTACGTGGCTGTAAGCTACTATCATCTTTCACTTTGGTGGTTACTGGCTTTTGGAAGCCTCACCGGAGTGATATGGGGCAAGGTGTTTTGCCGCTGGATGTGCCCTATCGGGGTTATGATGGAGTTTTTTATGAAGCATGGCGCCGACGACTCATTCAGGAACATGTACCAGTATCATAAGCTGGGCTGCCCTATCGCCTGGATATCCGGACTGCTCAACCGTATCTCATTTTATAAGATCAGTCTTAATGCCGACACATGTAAAAGCTGCGGCTTATGCGACAAAGCATGTTATATGCCGGCCGTCGATAAACAGAAATTCAGTCTATACCTGGACGACAGGAAAAATCCGGCTGAAAATTTCAGCTGTTCCAAATGTCTCAGCTGCGTGACCAGCTGTCCCAATGGTAGCCTGAGTTATAAACCGGTCTTGTCGTTCGCGAAAAAATAAACCTTAGTATTAATCAATTTAAGAAGTAAGTTATGAAGTATTTACAGACAAATCTCCAGGAGATCGAATCAGCAGCAGAACTTGAAAAACTGACCAGTGAAAATGAAAATGTAATGGTATGCTGCGGCCGTATGGGCCCGATGTGTATCCCTGTATATGAAGTTATGGAGGAGCTCGAAGATGAAAAATCAAACGTGAAATTCGCCGTTATGGCTTTCGACAACCCTGAAGCTGGCGTTATCAGGAACGCTCCTGAAGCACGCGGATTTATGGGGCTTCCTTTCACCATGTACTACAAAAACGGAAAAGTAGCACACGCTACCAGCAGTATCCAGAACATGTCGCAGGTGAGTGGAATTCTGGATGAACATTTTAGTGAATAAAAGATAGAAGGATGAGGTTGGAGGAGGGGGTTCCCCGATTACCCTTCACGGATCCCCATTCCTCTCTTCCCGATTAATTTAGAACAGACAAGGTGAATACAATGAACGATATATATGATGTGATGATACTGGGAGCAGGTGCTGCCGGACTAACAGCCGGCATTTACAGTTCCCGGGCAAAACTCTCTACCCTAATCCTTAATGAAGGTGCCGTGGGAGGTCAGATGGTGCTCACTAACGAGATTGCCAATTACCCGGGAGTGGAGACCACCAACGGCTATGTTGTGGCTAACACCATGAAGAAGCAGGCTAAAGCTTTCGGGTGCAAAATCAAATCCAATGTCAGGATCGTAACGTATGATCTCGATGGTGAAATAAAAACAGTTACTCTGGAAGATGGTCGTGCTTTTAAATCAAGAACCGTGATCCTGGCTCCCGGAGGCAGACCCAGACCACTGGATATTCCCGGTGAAGAAATTTTCAAAGGAACCGGGATTTCCTATTGTGCTACCTGCGATGGTGATTTCTTCACCGGTAAGGAAATTGTGGTGGTTGGCGGCGGGAACTCGGCTCTTGAAGAAGCTGTAACACTAACCCAGTATGCATCAAAAGTCACTGTAGTGCACCAGTTCGATCACTTCCAGGCTTTTAAGCATGCAATAGAAGAAGCTGAGCGAAACGAAAAGATCAGCTTTTTGATGGAATCGGAGCTTCGTGAATTCAAAGGAAACGGAAGCCTCCAAAGTGTTGCCCTGGAGC
>DASQZK010000657.1:0-7014 GCA_035638735.1 Bacteroidales bacterium | reverse complement strand
TAAAAAGTACAAAAAGCCTATTTAAAACTTGTAGGAAATTTTCAGGTAAACAACATTGACTGTATAGTCTCCCGGGAGAGTTCCCATGAGATAAGCGCCGTTATAATTATTACTCGAGTCTGTTGGAACATTTGTAAATCCTTGGGTGTTAAAATCGTCATAGTCGAATTTCTCATAGCAGTATCCAAGGGTAAAAAGCCAGTGCTTCCAGGCCCTGTATTCGAACGTTGTTTGTAAGATATGCAGCGTTGTATCATCCGCTGTGTCGAAGTTTGAAGTTTCAACCGCAGGGGTGAAAAAGTCGATTGTTCCGTCGACCTTTGAAAAGGAATAAGAAACATCGAATGCGAGCCTGTCGGGAATCAGTGAAAGTTTTATCCCTGCACCAAGGGTGTTTACGATGTCCTTGGTTCTGGCAAACCAGTCGGCGTCTACTACCGGAAGGCTCGGAACTTCACCCCGGTCCTTCTGCCTGGCGACGTAGTATTCATAGTTGTAAAAGGTGTGGAGATTCAGTCTGTCAATGGGTGAATAATCAATGTCGAGAGAGAAGATGTGGTGCTTGTCGTCAAGGAGTCCATAGGGTGATTCATTGAATTCATCTTTGCCGTAAATAAAAGAAGTACTCACCAATAAAAGATCCGTGGGATATACAGTGGCAATAAAGTTTATTCTGTCCCTGGACATGTCCGCCTGGGTATATTTTCTGAGACCCGATAACTGTTGAAGATCTTCCCCGGCTTTAAGGTAAACATCGTAGTTATAATTACTGATGTCTCTTTCCGTTCTTTTATAAGACAATTTCAGGTTCATCCATGAAAATGCTTTCGTGTCAATAGCAGAACCGAATATATGATCTTCCAGCTTATCTACTTCTCTGTTTTTTTGATCTGTCCGTTCGAAGGTGTAATCCAAGTTGAGCCTTGTTTTTTTGGTAATGTCGAAACCCACCTCTGCTCCAGTCGTTGTCTTTTTATAACTGGTGGGAAGATTCACGATGGGATTGTCAACCCAGAAATCATCAGCGTCTACAAAGCCTGGAAATTGTATCTTTTCGGTGCCGTTATCATAATCGAAATATCGAAATTTACCCTTGACGTGCATGAAGTCTAAAGGTTTTGATGTTAGCAGGACGTGGTATAAGGAGGTGTTCACCCTGGCATCAACATTGTTTGCGGGGAGGTTTGCGGGATCAAAAGCATCAAATGGCGCATTGTCGAAAGCTCCGGTGGTGATGGCGGTATTTGTGGTGTAAGGAACCAGTTCATCATCCTGCCTCATCCATCCCCATGCGGCATTGACGGAAACCCGACTGTTGAGGGGAAGATCCAGGTATGAGCCTGAAAGTGATACATTATGATAAAGGTTGTCCGGTGCAAGGTCTATCAACCCCTTTGATGGTTCGAAAACAGCGTCGGTTGCCCGGAAAGGATTGTCGAATGTGAGTGTGTCGGTATTGTTGTTGAACCTGGAAAAATAATAACTTGCACTGAAATTGAATGCATTTAGGTTATACTCGCCGATAAACTTCATGTCGCTTGTATCAAAGTCTATGGGTTCGGGTATCTCTATGGTATTATCGAGGCCGAATGAACCAAAATAGGGTCGGGTGCCTGTCTTGTTTTCGCTGCTGAGCTCAACCCGAAAGTTAAATGGATCAAGGAGGGCAAGATCCGCATTCATCTTTACCTTTTTTCTCTTTAGCCCGATTTCTATCTCCGATGAATTCGTTAAAAGCGTATTTAACCGGTCAGCCCGATCTGCAAAAGGGACATTTTGTTTGGTACCGTTTAAAATAAGATTGCCGCTTCCGGTTCCAAGATAGAGCGTTTTTGCGTTGTCTGAAAACCGATGGGGAATTTCGTCATAGCCGGCATCGATCTTGAATTTATCGTAATAGTTTGTCGTAAAATTATAGTACTGGTCGTCCCTTCCGATATTCTTTCCGGTGAATGTTGAAAAAGATTTATCTTTTTTTTCATATTTAATCTTTACATCTCCGTGAACCGATGTGGAGAAATCCCTATATTCTTCCGCCTTGGATGAGTCACCGTCTATATCTTTATTTCTTAAAACAATACCGGCTTCACCTGAAAAAGTACCAGGTGTCTTCTTTTCAGCTCTTTTTTCAGTCTCAAGAGCCTCAAAACCGGCGATTAAATTTTTGGCCGTGCCCACAAGAAACCCGCCTCCAAGTTCATCAGGCAGTTTTATAAACGTCAAGTCGCTCGAAGCGCTCGATGGAGGGTGTTTAATAGCAAAGATGCCCGGCAATTTTATTAGCTTCTCAAGCTGATTAGAATCAATTTCAATCTTCTTGCCGGAATCAAGCGTCACGGAAGCTGCCATGGATATTGATGGTAGAAATATAATGAGTAGAAATCCTATCACTTTAAAAAAAATGATCTTGTCTCGAAGTTTGTACATTTTATGGCCTCCTCAAACACGGGTTTGTCTGAACTGTGACAGATTTGGTTTCTGTTAACATGGAAATACAGTGATAGGTCACTTCGAATAGTTTGTTAATACTTTGTTTTTACATTCTTATCTATCTCACTAAACTTTTCCCGGAGGGATGGTTGCTACCGTGGATCTGAACATGACAATTCAGACAGGCACGATAAAACCCCGCGTTATTTAACACTCGATATACCGGTTGGTTCGATTCATCTGCTCTCCTCGCTTGTAGCTGACTAGGGTGGGCAACATTAGAATGACATCTCTGACAAAGGTACGGCGTCTTTGCCTTTAATAGCGGCGTTCGGGCAGAACCGTGCGGTGTGTGGCAACCGATGCAGTCTTCCACCACAGGGGGATGATCCCACAAAAACGGCCCTCTCACATCGGCATGGCACTCGAAGCATTTCAAGTTTTTATTTTGGGCATCTATAAGTTTATCCCCAATGGTCCCATGGGAATTGTGGCAATCCGAACATTTCATTTTCTCTTCTCTAAGGGGGTGATGAGACTGTCTCAATAATTGAGCCTTAATTTCCAAATGACATGAAGTACACACTTGAACTTGCGTAGGTTGAGAAAGTCCCTTTGGGTTTTCTTTGTGAGGGTTGTGGCAGTTGGAGCAGGATACCCCTCTGTTTTCATGGGTACTGCCGTGCCATAGAGACAATTTGCGTTTCTTGTGACAGCTCAGACACACGGCATTCTTCGTTTGGGACGGAATGTCTGATTTTGGATTAAGGGCGATGATATCACCATATCCTTCTTCTTCCTCGGCTTTTTCAACATGGGTAGCCCCCGGACCATGACAGGATTCGCATCCATGCTTTGCTGCCGGGGTTCTCGAATCAGCTTCAACGGCATGATAGTTCCTCATGTAGCTTTCGTAATGCTCTTCATGACATTCCATGCAGGCTTCGGATCCGGCATATCCTTCATCATCCTCACCACCTTGAGCTATTGTCGTCAGCAGGGCAATAAAAACGATTGTAAATAAAATGATGAGCTTTTTGGTCATTGAAGATACCTTTCTATTCGAAGTTTTCTTTTCTTGATCTGTAGGGAAAAGACCACCACAGTAAAACTTATCATCAGAAATAATGAGACTGCCGTGAACAGCATGGCGGCGATTCCAAACCTCACGGCAACCCAGCTGAAACCCACGAGAGGCATCAGACTCCAGCGTACCACAGCCCGAAGGGTGTCGTGTTTTGCAATAAAGTCTGCCAGGGGTGGTGAGTAGGTATAATAAAACCGCACGAAAGCCTTGCCTGTGCGGTATTTCAAAAGAACAGAGTCACGAAACGTTTGCAGTAATTTTACATGGGGCTCCATTAAAGAGCCGTAAGCTGCCGTAGCGATAAAACAACCGCTTATTGATCCCCAATCACCTGCGGTTGTGGTGACAGATTTAGAGCTTGGGGTGGTGGAAGAGATTCCTAAACCCGATGGATCTGCGATCACACCGTTGGCTTCTTTGTCGTCATCGCCCAATCCGCCGTCGGTCAGGGTTAGGGTGATCTCGTCCCTGGTCGTGTTGAAGACGGCATTAGCAGTATAATCAATCCATCCATCAGAGCTGTTGTATTTGTACCATTTGTAACCTTCCGGGGCCGGGGTCGGCAGATAAACCGTGACGCTTGTCGTCGCACCGGGCGAAGCGACTTTGATGTGCATATCAATCAATCCGATGGAAAAGTCCTCCGGCATATCCGGACTGACCGTTATGGAAGACGGATCAATGGTATTAAGACTGATGAAAACATCACCGTTGTTTTCAATGATGCCGATGGGATCTCCTGAAGCCGCTATCATTGTATGAACATTGTCCGGGAAACCGGTTATACCGTTGTCCATAACTGTCACATAAACTGTGTCACCGGCCTGAAGGCCGCCGTTGTCTTCAACGGTCAAATTGAAGGCCAGAATGGTTCCGGTGATGTCAACCGGCGGAGAAACAAACGTCGGCTGTATTGCCGTGGAATCAGAAAGCGTTACCGCAGGACCACTGGTTTGCGTCCACAGGTAAGAGGCAATACCGTCATCAGGATCCGTTGAATTGATGCCGTTAAGCGTGACAGTAGCAGATTCGATTACTGTTAGGTTAACACCGGCATCAGCCGTAGGGGATTCATTGACCCAAGTGACATTTACAATGGCGGTCGCTGTATCTTGCAACCCGCCGTTATCGGCAACTGTCAACACAAAGGTCAGTGATTCTCCCCCTTCAACCACATCGGGCGCTGTGAAGGTGGGTCTGAGCGCCGCCGGGTCGGACAGTATCACTGTGGTGCCTTTTGTTTGAGTCCACTGGAAAGAGCCAATGCCATCGTCAGGGTCAGTTGAACCGGAACCGTCCAGCGTAACAGTAATGCCCTCAGCCACTGTTTGATCAGGGCCGGCGTCGGCCGTGGGCGGCTGGTTCCCAACGATCACATTGACAATGCAGGAATCGATGGAATTCAAACCACCTGTATCTGTTACGGTTAACTGAAAGGTCAGCGACTCTCCGCCCGGCCCGACACCGGGTGCGGTGAAAGTCGGTGTGGCCGTTGAAGGATTTGACAAGTTTACTTCGGTACCACCGGTTTGAGCCCAAAGGTAAGAGGCAATACCGTCATCAGGATCCGTTGAATTGGAGCCGTCAAGCGTGACAATATCACCCACCCCAACGTTTTGATCGTCACCGGCATTGGTTGATGGGACAGAGTTTTGCGCGGTAATGGTGACGATATCCGGAATACTGTCCACTGTACCGTCGTTGACAATCAACTCCACTTCATATGTCCCGGACAAATCAACATAAAACGTCGGGCTGACGGCTGCAGCGTCAGAGAGTGTCGCACTGCTTCCCGTTGGAATGGAGGTCAGCGACCAGTTGTAGGTCAAGGTGTCTTCATCTGAGTCTGTGGAACCACTGCCGTCCAATAGGACCGTACTGTTCACAGAAACCGTTTGGGCGGGACCGGCATTCGCTGTGGGAGCATGATTTGTGGGGGCCGGCATACTGAATGGATCCCCCGGATAGGTTCCGGCAACAACTTCATCAATATTGATGAAACCATCCTTGTCTGAGTCCATATTTTCAATAGCAATGTAATCCTTCCCCCAATCTTTCCAATCTGAACCATAGGAACTAAGACTCCATTGGCCGCTGTGGCAAACGACGCAGTCACCAATTAAACTCGAACCAGGGTATGTTTGATCAAAGGACGGCTGATATGCTGGTTGAGCAAGAGCTACACCGGAATTTACGGCTGGAAAGATCAATAATATAAAGATTCTGAGAATTTTTCTCATTGTTTTCTCCATAAATCTGTTTGATTTGGCTCATGAAAGATTCAGGCAGGAAGTTGCAGCGAACTTTAACATCACATAGAGCCCACCACAATTTAGCAAAACATATGCCACAATTCCTATTAAATCATAACATATTGTAAAATATTGAAAAAATATGAATAGAGAGTGATTATAGATAAGAAAAAAGGATACAATGTGGTTCAAAATTGTACTTTCGTGCTCAAAAATGTAATCGAACGGATTGGGTATCTGGGTTGGAAGCGGGAAAGGGGGTGGCAGCAGAGAATGCGGAATAGTTAGGAGGGTCTAACTTTGTTTCAGGATCTTATTGATATGAATTTTTTAGAACTCTATTCGACTCGGATTTCTGTATTGGGGGTTCGATCCCGAACTTTTTGATTTTGTAATAAATAACTCTCCGGCTGATTCCCAGTAACTGGGCAGCATCCTTCTGAACCCATCCGGCCCTATCAAGCGCGCTAATGATAAGGTCTCGTTCGTTCTTTTCCAAAGAAAGTGAGTCGTTTACCGATCGGGACAGGCGGGATGTCTCAAGAAACCCTGTGAGTTTGATATCACTGGGATGCAGGGTATCCTTATCACAAAGTGTTACAGCGCCTTCCAGAGCATTTTTAAGTTCCCGAACATTCCCTGGCCAAGGATAACTGCATAACCATTCAATGGTTTCTTCAGGAAGTGTCATTGGAGGGCATCCCTTGATATTGCAAAACTGTGCCACGAATCGCTGAGCAAGGAGGGGAATGTCTTCTTTTCTTTCCCGGAGAGGGGGAACCTTAAGCGTGACAACCTTCAGTCGATAATACAGGTCCTCTCTGAATCGCCCGGCTTCAACCTCTGCCACTAAATCCAAATTCGTGGCCGAGATAATACGACAATCCACTGCTAACTCATCTAGTTCACCGACTTTGCGTATTTTTCGTTCCTCTAAAAATCGGAGAAGGCGAGCCTGCATACCCATAGAAATATTACCGATTTCGTCCAAAAACAAGGTACTTCCGTCCGCAGCTTCGATCAACCCTTTTTTGTCACGTATTGCATGGGTAAAGGCGCCACGAACATGCCCGAAAAGTTCGGTTTCCAAAAGCCCTTGAGGAGTTGATCCGCAATCAACAACGACCAATGGATATTTGTTGCGGGGACCTCGTTTATGAATCAGACGGGCAATGAGTTCCTTGCCAACGCCGCTCTCACCCATAATCAATACACTGATATCACTGGGTATAATTCGCTTGACAA
>DASQZK010000656.1:0-2924 GCA_035638735.1 Bacteroidales bacterium | reverse complement strand
AAACTATTTTATACCTTCAAGCAATACTCAGCCTTCATCCACCCCGGGTGGAAACGGAGCGAAGCATCCATCGGTGGTAACAATGCCGTGAGTGCCGCCTTTATAAACCCCGCCGGCGATTCAGCCACGCTCATTGTCATCAACCGCTCCCTGACTGATGACCTCGTTTTCAAGCCGCAAATACAGGGAAAAACTATTGACCGTGCCGATCTATATGTGACATCTGCGACTGAGAACTGCGAGTACAAAGGGAACAAGTATGACGACCTTCTGAGCCTTCCTCCCAAATCCATCGCCACCGTATCCCTGATACTGACCGAACCCGGAGGTCCAATAGTGCCAGTCAGTTCCATCTCCCTGCGTCCGGAAGCTGAAAGTATTTCCAACAGGCTCGGAACAATGCAGATCAATCCAATGGTCCTTCCGTCGAACGCCACCGACAAGGCCCTTTACTGGGAAATTACAGAAAACAACCAGATTGCAGACATTACCCAGGATGGACTGGTGACGGCCAATGGTACCGGCGACGGGAAAGTAACCATCAGGGCTACGGCAACAGACGGATCAGGAATGGTTGCCGATACCTTCATTATGTTGACCAACCAGGTATGGATGGAATCCATTACCGTCAGCCCCTCAGATCCGGTGATCGACGAACCTCTCGGAAGCATACAGCTCTCAGCTGAGGTTTTGCCCGAAGAAGCTTTTAAGAAAGACCTGATATGGCAGATCATCAATGATCATGATATCGCCGCCATCACGCAGGACGGGTTACTCCGTGCCAAAGGCACGGGTGACGGCCTGGTGCAGATAAGGGTATCCTCCACCGACGGCTCAGGCATCAACACGGAACTGACCGCAGAGATCTCCAACCAGTTCCCGGTCACCGACATCCGGCTTTCTGCGGCAGACACGGTGATCAATGAATTTATGGGATCGATGCAGATCGATGCGGTTATCATCCCGGAAAATGCCTCCTCGAAAACATTGCAATGGTCGGTGATACAAGGAAAGGACCTGGCATCCATAGACCAGTCGGGTATGTTGACCGCCACGGGTGATGAAAACGGGCAGGTGACCGTCACGGCAGCCTCCTATCGCTGGCCGGATATTTTCGGGGAGATCACTATCGCCCTGACGAACCAGGGCAATTCCGTTCAGGCCAGGCGGCAGGCATTGTTCAGCGTCTGGTATGCCAATGGCCTCCTTCATTATATTATCCCGGTTTCCGCCCAGAAACGCAAAATATATATCCACGCTGCCGACGGCAGGTTGGTGATGGTAAAAGATATTGGGGTCTATGCCGGACAAGGCGAAATAGACTGCAGTGCCGTTCCATCTGGTATTTACGTGATTACGCTGGATAATAATGAGAGCGGGTACTGGGATAAAGTTTGTATTTATTGATGTGATGTAAGATGTAAAACAATCCAGGGGAACTACAATTACTCTTTTCGTTTTGCTCATAAGAGATTGCATACCCCAAACCAAAAAAAATCCATATATTAATTCTACAGTCGGAGTTATAGTTTTCAATGGTTTCGACAACCAACGCCGTCAAACCGTTCTTTCAAATAATGGCGTCCCACTAAAAATAAAGCGATTCTTCGGAGAATACGAAGAGATTGAGGAAGATGACTCTGAAAGATTTCAAGGAAAATAGTTATTCTACATGGGGCATTCCACTCAATCAGGATGACTGGACACAGGACCCCGCTACTGAACTGTTTGCTGACAGAGGATTTACCGGCTCCCGACTACTGCCGGGAAACACTTGAGTGAATTCGGGCTTATAAATATGTTGAGTGTAACGAAATCCCGTACGCTCAAAGGCGTCGGGAAACGGAAGGGTGTATGATCCGGTTCTTGCAAGGTTCTTAAGTCCTGATCTTTATGTACAGATACCGGAAACGCCTGGTGGGTTTAACAGGTATGCCTATTGCCTGAATAATCCGCTTATTTACACAGATCCCTCGGGTGAATTTATTTTTACCGCCTTAGCTGTTTTAACAGGTCAACTGTGGGCATTACCCATAACAAATGGAGCCGATTTTGGAGCCGTAACCGTTGGAATACGAGGCGCACAAGATTCTAATGTCGGTTTTTGGAAAGGTGCTGGAAGAGGTGCATTAGTTGGTGGTGTTGGAGGTGGTCTTTCTATGATTGGAGGTTCCGGGATGCCTTTTGCAACTAACCTGTTATTGGGTACTGCATAAGAAGCTATAACCGGAGGACTTGATGCTGCACTCTGGGGTAATGACATTGGAAAAGGAATGTTGTGGGGAGCAGCTGGTGGTGCTGTATTTACTACTCTTACCTCTGAGAATTTTAGTAACTGGACAAAGGGGGAGAAATTTATGACAAACGTAAATCTATACCAAGACATGGTATCCAGAGGTAACAATCAGGAGATTTTAAATTATTTTGATGTTCAAGGTACTTACAATCCATATCACCCAGATTTATTTGACAATTGTGGGGCACCTGCCACAACTGATAAGTATACAGGAGAAATATTTTTTAATGAAACCACATTTGATGGGGGGTATGATAAACTTTTAGCAACTGCTTCTCATGAATTACGTCATCGAGCAGATATTCTTTTCCCATCCTTTGCGAGAGTTTTTAACATCCTCCTGAAAATCCTGGTATTGATCCTGTGAAAGGTTTAATTTACCCCTGAGCCTTGCAATCCCTCTGATATTCGATTTTTCCTCAATGGGCAGAACGATTACTTCCACCTTGCTGGCTTTAAAATCTTTCGGAAGCTCAATCTTTAAGGAGTTATTTCTGACATATACTATTTTTCTTATTGCTTCCATTTTTAAATTACTATTACTCTTCAGTATAAATAGATCAATTTCAATTTCACAGTCCGCTTTCACAAAGTTATTAAAAAATCCATTATGTTAGTGATACCCTCG
>DASQZK010000655.1:0-5694 GCA_035638735.1 Bacteroidales bacterium | reverse complement strand
TGATCCCTGGCTGGAGCCATACGAAGCTGCTATCAGCCGGAGAAATGAAAAGATTCTTAGCCGGAAGGAGCATCTGTCACCCGGCGGGGGCAGTCTTTCGGATTTTGCCAACGGGCATTTATTTTTTGGTGACCAGTGTAATGCCGACAACAGGATATTCCGGGAATGGGCTCCAAATGCCGACGCTATCCACCTTCTTGGGGCATTTAACAACTGGCATGAATCGGGTGATTATCGCTTTCACAGTATCGGTCACGGAAACTGGGAACTGAAGGTTCCGGCCGGCATTATTAACCATGGTGATCTTTACAAGCTGAAGGTTTCATGGCCGGGCGGTTCGGGTGAAAGGGTGCCTGCCTGGGCAAAAAGGGTGGTACAGGATCCTTCAACTGCTATTTTCAGTGCCCAGATCTGGGACCCACCCGAACCTTTCCAGTGGCAGCACGAGTCACCCCCTTCGGAAGGCAATCCGCCACTCATCTATGAAGCACACGTTGGCATGGCTACTGAAGAATATAAGGTGGGAACATATATCGAATTCAAAGACAATATTCTTCCGCGCATCAAAAAAGCGGGTTATAATACCATACAGTTAATGGCGATCCAGGAGCACCCCTATTACGGATCCTTCGGCTACCATGTGTCAGGGTTTTTTGCCCCATCGTCTCGTTTCGGTACGCCCGACGAGTTAAGAGAGCTTATCGACAGGGCGCATGGTATGGGCCTGAGGGTGATCATGGACCTCATCCATTCGCATGCCGTACGCAACGAGGTGGAAGGGCTTGGCAGGTATGATGGTTCGCCAGACCAGTTTTTCCATAGCGGTCCCCGCCGTGAACATGTTGCCTGGGATTCGCTTTGTTTTGATTACGGCAAGGATGAGGTGACCCATTTTCTCCTTTCGAATATCAAATACTGGCTCGAGGAGTTCAGGTTCGATGGTTTCAGATTCGACGGTGTAACCAGCATGCTGTATTACGATCATGGCCTGGGCAGGGATTTCGGGTCATACGACATGTATTTTAACGGTGGAGAGGATGAAGATGCCATCACCTATCTTGGCCTGGCAAACGATCTTGTACACGAGACGGCACCCGGAGCCATCACTATTGCCGAAGAAGTTAGCGGCTATCCCGGGCTGGGCACGGAAATCAGTGATGGTGGCATCGGTTTCGATTACCGTATGGCCATGGGAACACCTGATTATTGGATTAAGCTGATCAAGGAGAAAGCGGATGAGGACTGGCAGATGGACCAGATGTACCATGAGCTTACAAGTAAACGGGCCGATGAAAAGACCGTGGCTTATGCCGAATCGCACGACCAGGCATTGGTGGGCGATAAAACCATTATTTTCAGGCTAATGGACAAGGAGATGTACTATAGCATGGATAAAAGCTCAGAGAACCTGGCTGTCGACAGGGGCATAGCGCTGCACAAAATGATTCGTCTCATTACCATAGCCACGGCCGGAAATGCCTGGCTTAACTTTATGGGCAACGAGTTCGGGCATCCTGAATGGATAGATTTTCCCCGTGAAGGAAACGGTTGGTCGTACCACTATGCCCGTCGCCAATGGAGTCTTTCAGACAACCACGATCTGAAATACCATTATCTCGGTGATTTCGACAGGGAAATGATAAAAATCATCAGCAAATATAAGGTCCTGCATTTCTCCAGGCCGGTGGAGAGACATATAAATAACGGAGACCAGGTCATGGCCTTTGAAAGATCAGGCCTTCTCTTTGTGTTTAATTTCAACCCGGTTAAATCGTATTTTGGCTATGGACTGGCTTCTCCGGCAGGAAAATTCAGGATCATTCTCAACACCGACAATTCGGCATTTGGAGGACAATCGCGGATAGATGAATCGTTGACGTACCGCACGACAGCCGAAAGAAGCTATGAGCCAAACCAGATGTTACAATTGTATCTGCCCGCAAGAACAGCCCTTGTTCTTGCGCGTGAAAGGATAAAAAGCGTCCACGACCTGGAATAAATATGGTTTACCCTGTTTGTATCGTGAACGATTTTCACGGCTGGTCTTTTCATACCCACCGCACCAGTCCCATTTCCTGTGGATGAGCAAGGAGTTCGTGTTTGGGATACAGCCTGATACCGAAATCGAAGATACCCGGCTCGGTCGGAATGGTTTCCAGCCTGTACCAGGCTCTTGAACCTTCTGTTTTTGCGAGTTCAAATTCCTGGGTACTTACAAGCTTCATGTAATTCCCCGTCTCGTCGATATCACCTGTAATGTATTCCACACCAATCTCTTTAGGCGACAAAGACTTGAGGTCCAGAACCACCTCGCTGGTATACGTGTTACCTACCGTAATATTCTGCCTGTTGGTATCGGGGTATATCACGCTGACCACTTCGATCTGTGACCAGACACTGAGAATCCGCCGCTTCCAGTGCGCTATCCGGGCAGCCATATTGAATTCGTTTTCGCGCAGTTTCAGTGAACGCCTGTATAATTTGCTATAGTATTTGTTGATGTAATCAAGCAGCATCCTGTTCATCGTAAATTCGGGGGCCACTTGGCTGATCGATTTTTGAATCATATTGACCCATCCCACGGGAACTCCCCTGACATCCCTTTTGTAGAAGAGGGGTGCGATCTCATTTTCGAGCATATTATAGATCGTTTCTGCATCGAGCTGGTCCTGGAAATCCTGGTTTTCGTAGAATTTTTCCTGTTCCAGTGCCCAGCCGGCTCCAGGCTTATAGCCTTCGGCCCACCAGCCATCGAGAACGCTAAAGTGCAGTCCGCCGTTCATGACCGCCTTCTCTCCACTTGTCCCGGAAGCTTCAAGTGGACGAGTAGGTGTATTAAGCCAGATGTCAACACCATGCAACAAGCGTTTGGCCAAAGGGATTTCATAGTTCTCCAGGAAGATGACCCGCCCCAGGAACCGGCTGTCGGAAGAATATTCGACGATTTTCCTTATCAGCTCCTGACCTGCCCTATCGTTCGGATGGGCTTTTCCTGCAAACAGCAGCTGAACAGGCATAAATGGATTATTGATAATGGATGCCAGGCGGTCGGGGTCGCGGAAAAGCAAATGTGCTCGTTTATATGTTGCAAAACGCCTGGCAAAACCGATGGTCAGCGCGTTGGGATCCAGCTTCTCCTGCATCTCCACAATCAGTTTGGGGTTCTGGTTTGTCCGGGTCGAATTTTTCATCAATTGTGCCTTGACAAAATCGATGAGATATTTACGTTCCGCGTTCCTGAGCTTCCAAATTTTAGTCTGATCGACATTCCGTATAGAGGCCCACATCTCACGATCGTCTTGTTTTGAGCAAAAATGGCTGTCCAGGTGCTCCTTGTACAGATCACGCCATTTCCCGGATAGCCATGTCGGAAGATGGACACCGTTTGTAACGTAGCCTATGGGAACTTCTTCGGGCATATATCCTTTCCACATATCGGCGAACATCTCCCGGCTCACTTTTCCGTGAATTTCGCTCACACCATTTACCTCCTGCGACAGGTTTACGGCCAGACAACTCATGGAGAACCTTTCTCCCCGCTGGTTTAGGTGCATTCTCCCAAGGTTCATCATTTGTTCCCAGGTGATCTTCATCCGGTTCGGGTAATGAGCCATATAGGCGCGCATCATGTCTTCGTCAAAATAGTCATGCCCGGCGGGAACAGGCGTATGAGTTGTAAAGAGTGTCGAGGACCGAACGATTTCGAGCGATTCGGGGAACGTCAGGTTCTGTTCCTGAATATATTCCCTAAGTCTTTCCAGGCCTATAAAAGCTGCATGCCCTTCGTTACAATGGAAAATATCCGGATCCAGGTCCAGGGCACGAAGTGCTCTTATGCCTCCAACCCCAAGTAATAACTCCTGCTTGAACCTGTTTTCATTATCTCCGCCGTACAGGTGATGAGTTATTGAACGATCCTGTTCCTGGTTTTCTTCAAAATCGGTATCAAGCAGATAGAGTTTTACCCTGCCCACCTCAACTGTCCAGATACGTGCTTTCAGGTCGCGACCGGGCAAAACGATGGTGATCTCCTTCCAGTTTCCCTGTTCATCCATGACCGGCGTAACCGGTATCTTGGAGAAGATCTGGGCTTCGTTTACGGCGATCTGTTCACCTGTGGCCGTCAGGTCCTGCTTAAAGTATCCGAACCGGTAGAGCAGGCCTACGCCTACAATGTTATAATCATAATCACTGGCTTCTTTTAGATAATCGCCGGCCAGGAGACCAAGACCCCCCGAGTATATCTTGAGAGACTCATGCAAGCCGAATTCCATACTAAAGTATGACACCTGCGGACTCTCCCTTTTGGCGGCATTAATATAATGGCGGAATTCAGCATAGACCTTTTCAAAACGTTGAATGAAGTCTTTATCTTTTTCGAGTTCCGAAAGGCGTTGATATGCCAGTTTCTCGAGAAGAACTATAGGGTTACCGGCACTTTCTTCCCAGAGAACAGCGTCGATTGAACTGAACATTTCAATGGCATCAGGGTTCCAGCTCCACCAAAGATTACGACTCATTTCTTCCAGTGGCTTCAGCTTTTCAGGTATGTTCTGTTGAATAATCACTTTTTTCCACACCGGTGACTGCCCGGGGTAATAGGTAATCTCCGGTAGTTGTTCAACATGTTCTGTTTCAATAAATTCATCCGTCCTGTCGGCTACTTTTTCAAGGGCAATACCCCAGGCATCACGGTAATGTTCAATCATATCCGGCCATAATGCAGACCTGGAAATGGCAATGGTCAAATGCCTCGTTTCTTCTAATTTCGCGTCCGAAAGGCTGTCCATTCCGGTAATGGCAGCGGCAATACCATCAACAACCTCACTATCGTTATGATCGGTCCTGTCGAGGATGAAGATGGCATTTCCCGTATCCTTGAAATTTTCCTTTACCCACATGCCAAAACCAGATACACTGGTTGTAAGCGAGGGTATCCTGAAAGCCAGGCTTTCCAGGGGGGTGTATCCCCAGGGTTCATAATAAGAAGGGAAAATGGTAAGGTCTATGCCTATCAGCAATTCGTAATAATTGAGATTGAAGATCCCGTCATTGCCATCGAGATACGAGGGAACGAAAATGACATCTACTTTATCGTCAGGGGAATTAGCCAGTCCGGCCATTTTTATCCTGTTTATCACCGGGTCGTGATCGGCGTAATGAAGGTTATGCGTCAGGTACTGGTCGCCGGTAAGATCGTGGGCAGGATCTTTCATCTTCTCAACCAGATCCTTCCTGGGACCGTAATGGCTGGCAGGTACGAGAATGAATGCCAGAATTTTCCTTTTCTGCCGCTTACCCGTATTAACACGTCCGAGAGCATCAAGGTAGAGATCGATACCTTTATTTTTAAATTCATAACGACCTGAACTGGCAATGATAAATGTATCGGCAGGTAATGTATCCCCCAGCAGCGAACCGGCAACCTTCAGAAGAGTCTCCCTTGCCCTGTCACGCCCGGGTTTAAAATCCTTTTCAGAAGGGATGATATCAGCATCAAGACCATTGGGGGTGACCACATCGACGTCTTTCTTCAGGAACCGGCTGCATTCCTTCGCCGTTATATCACTAACGGTAGTGAAGGCATCGGCATTGGCTGCACAAATCTTTTCCATCGACTGCTTGGATGTCAGATGAAACTCAGCAGCTTTGGCGTCACCGTCATATTCGTCCATCTTGCTGTAAAGCGGCTGC
>DASQZK010000654.1:0-2364 GCA_035638735.1 Bacteroidales bacterium | reverse complement strand
AGAAATTATTTGAGTCTTATATTATGAGGTACACATTATTCCCAAATAATACTATAAGTAAATATTGGCTTTTAGGTTTGATATTCAAAACCTCCCCCCTTTCCGTATATTTTTATTAATTTCACCGGCAAAAATATTATTGATATTATGACAAAAGTACTGGGAATGGGCAATGCCCTGGTGGATATCCTGATCAGGATCAACGACGAAAAAATACTGGAAGAACTTAATATGCCCAAAGGCACCATGCACCTGGTGGAGGCAGATTTTGCCGGCGAGCTGCTGGCTCGTTTGACCGATTATTCACAACAACTCTCTTCGGGCGGTTCGGCAGCGAACACCATTCACGGCCTGGCACACCTGGGAGTTGAAACGGCTTTTATCGGCAAGGTTGGAAAGGATGATTTTGGTAAGTTTTTCAGTCAGGATATGCAAAATGCAGGTATCCATCCACAACTGCTATCCAGTGATACTGAATCAGGCCGGGCCATCGCACTCATTACCCCCGACTCCGAACGCACTTTTGGCACGTACCTCGGTGCTGCCATCGAACTTTCGGCTGCTGACCTGAAACCGGAAATGTTTAGCGGGTACGAATACTTCCATATCGAAGGCTACCTGGTGCAGAACCATGAACTGATCGAAACAGCCGTGAAAATGGCGCGCGAAGCCGGAGTGAAGGTATCGCTTGATCTGGCAAGTTACAATGTGGTGGAAGACAACAAGGATTTTCTGCTGGACATCACCCGGAAATACGTCGATATTCTTTTTGCCAACGAAGAAGAAGCTTTTGCTTTCACTGGTAAAAATCCGGAAGAAGCCATTAACATCATCAGCGAATCTTGTGAAACGGCGATTGTAAAAACAGGCGCCAGCGGATCGCTGGTGAAAAAAGGCAACACCATTTTTAAGATTGACCCGGTGAAAGCTACCAGCGTGGATACTACCGGTGCAGGCGATTTGTATGCCGCCGGCTTTATTTACGGATTGTCCAACGGGATGCTTCCTGATAAATGCGGAGAAATTGGCTCGTTACTGGCCGGAAGAGTGATCGAGGTGATGGGTGCCAAGATGAGCGACGATCGCTGGAAAGAAGTATTGACTGAAGGAGGCTTATAACCTTATCTAAAAAACAAAGTATAAAGATCACAAAACCGCACTTTATCCGTTCAGTATATATTGGTTTTGAATTTAAAGCTTAAAAAGTATTCTCTATTTATTCAGAAAAATAATTTTTTATGACAATAGGGAATGATTAAAATAGATATTTATCTAAAGTAAAATTAACAGTAAAGTATAATTTTAAAAGATTTCAAACTTAGAAAAAAGTCTATTAGTAGGGCGCGGTGGCCGAAAAGCCGCGACTTAGGGTCGGCCGTGGCTGGTGGGGAGTCTTGGCTTTTCAAGATTTTTGGTTTACTTTTTCATTGATTGGAAAAAGTAAAAGCCCGTCCGGAGGACAAAAAGCTAATATAAACAATATAGTATCTCAAATGACATGAAGTTAGAGCGTTTTTACTAAGTCTAAAGTGCTTTTATTAGTGAAAAAGTTTATACATGATCCTGATACTCATATAAATTTTACATTGAAAAATATTACTCGGTTATACGGAAAATATGGATTATTCTTCATGCTGTTGTGGTGGAGCATCTCAGCCACGGCACAAAACGGTATGTCTGCCGATCAACCGTATTTTGTCTCAGCCAGCTGGCAAACGGGATTGCTGTTCCCTCATCATGAGTCGATTATGTTTTTCGTGGACGAGCCGGTAAACGGCTTTGAGGTGCTGGCTGGCAAGAACCTGAATGACCAACAGTCGTGGCACCGTTATTATCATTCACCACAAACCGGTTTCGGGGTGTATCATTCGGGGCTGGGCAATCATGAAGTTTATGGCACTACAACCGGTTTTTTTGCCTTCTTCCGTACCGGGATCCTCCCCCTGCATGGCCGCTTCCGTCTCACACAGTCGACAGGTGCCGGACTGGCTTACCTGGACAAAAGATTTAATCTGGAGAACGACTATTTCAACCGCGCCATTGGCTCTCATGTAAATGTCTTTCTGAAGTTCACCACTGCTTTTTCCTGGCAGCTTACTTCACGGCTCAAAATAGATGCCGGTGGTTCATTTATACACATGTCCAACGGAAATATCAAAACCCCGAATTTTGGGCTGAATCTGATCACTGCACAAACAGGCCTTACCTGGAATCTGGATCGTACCGATTCATACATGCCGGTTACTCCTTCAACAGAAAAAAATTCTGAAAATACTGAACCAACAACGGATCTTAAACGCCTGCATGTAAACGTGATGTTAGCCGGCGGTATCCGGGAGTCATCAAGACGAATCGATCGTATGT
>DASQZK010000653.1:0-7948 GCA_035638735.1 Bacteroidales bacterium | reverse complement strand
AAATTCCTGCAAAACATCGGCTTTGTTGTCGTTCGCATTAATGGCTTACATCACAGGCTAAAACATCCCGATGGTCGTGTGACCACCGTACCGGTTCATAAAAACCATGATCTGCCAAAAGGACTACTGCGAAAAATAATCCGGGAAGATCTTGAGCTTGATCTAGACGATTTTATTACGCTATGGAATAAAAGTAAGTAAAATAGCTCCTGATTTCTCCAGGTGTTACTACCTTTAATTTTGTAAATTTAAGCGCCGGTTCAGTATAAATACATAATAGAGTAACACCCACGGAGGCATAGTAATATTCTTTGCCTCCGTAGAACATTCAATTGTGAACAGGTAACATACAATACGTTAATTCTTGACCTGCTTCACATTGGCGGCTGCCGGACCTTTTTGTCCTTTAACTACCTCGAAGGTTACTTTATCTCCCTCTCCAATGTCTTCGAGCGTATTGTTGATATGAACAAATACACTCTCCTGGGTTTCGGAATCTTTGATGAAACCATACCCCTTCGACGAATTGAAATACGTCACGCGCCCCTGTCTTATTGGGTCGGGTTCTCCTAAATCTTCTTTCTTCGGAACACTGACTTCGATATCCTCCAGTTTGGTTTCTGTTTTTTGCTCCGGATCGGGAGGTGTATCGGTTATGTTGCCATTTTCATCAACATAAGCAATCATATCGTCGAGACCGCCCTTTTTATCATGGTCCTTTTTGGCCAGTCTTCTTTTCTCTTTCTCTTTTCTTTTTTTCTCTTTTTTGTTTCTGACTTCTTTCTTGTTGAAGGTTTCTTGTGATCTACCCATAGATTAATTTTTTAATTTAAGTATAAAGAAATTTTTTTAATTATGCCTGTGTTTTTAAGATTTTGTAATGGTATCATTATCTCCAATCATTATTTTCAGCCTGAAAAGAGCCTGGCTTTTAATCTGTCTGACCCGTTCGGAGGTAATATGATGTTTCAGCCCGATTTCCTGCAGCGAGGATACGGGTGATCCACCCAGTCCGAAGGACATTGCCAGAATTGAGGCTTCCCGTTTAGTCAGTTTGTTTAAAATCCGCTTCACATTAATTGAAACAGATTCATGCATAAGATTGTTATCGGGCGACGGAATATTACCGGTTTGAACCAGGTCATAGAGGCTGAAATCGCTGTCGCGCTCATGCGAAAGAGGGGCATCGAGTGACATCTGTAATTTCTTGATGCCGTTAATCAGGCTGACTTCTGTTCGGCTCATCTCGAGAAAGCCGGCTATTTCATCATCGGTTGGTTCCCGTTCGTATTCCTGTTCCAATAAGGGAATAGCCTTCGAGATTTTCTGAATGGAATTGATCCTGTTCAGTGGCAGTCTGACGATACGGGTCTGGCCCGATATAGCCTGAATGATCGATTGCCTGATCCACCATACGGCGTATGAAATAAACTTGAAACCTCTGGTCTCATCAAATTTACCGGCAGCCTTCACCAGGCCAAGATTACCCTCATTTATCAGGTCGGGGAAGGTGAGCCCCTGGTTCTGGTATTGCTTTGCTACGGAAACAACGAAGCGCAAGTTAGACTGGATCAGTTTTTCTTTGGCAGCATCATCGCCTTCCCGGATACGGACAGCCAGTTCAGCTTCTTCCTCGGCAGAGATGATAGGGTATTTGCCTATTTCCTGGAAATACCTGCCGACGGAACCTTCCGTCCGCATGGTAATTTGTTTGGTTATTTTCAGCTGCCGCATAGTGAGGTCATTTATTCTTCTTTGTCCGCCGTATCGTATTCTGCTAAGAGTTCTTTAAAAACGTGTTCTACAGTTGATATACGGTCTACTTTCCCGGCATTGGCACCGGTAAAGGCAAAGCCATCTTCCATATTTCCTTTGAAAGCTTCCAGCAGAGCTTCAGAAATACAGTAAGAGGTGGTTTTTGGATCACACGACCTGATACAATGGTGTTTGCATACGCGGGGTCTGCGTTTCCCTTCGACGGCTTCCTTCAAAAATGTATTGAAAATCGTCCGTCCCGGCATACCTACAGGGCTTTTAATGATTTGTATATCGTTGTCCACGGCTTGAATAAATGCATTTTTAAATGCGGGAGAAGCATCGCATTCTTCTGTGGCAACAAAACGTGTACCCAGCTGCACGGCAGAAGCACCGCGTTTCATTATACTGAACATGTCGTAACCACTGTAGATACCGCCTGCCGCAATCACGGGGATATCCTTACCATATTTGGTCTTGATTTCAGCGGTAACCTGAAGGACACCAGAAACGAGGTTCTCGAGGCTGTTGTTTTCAAGTAGCAGGGCATCGGCCTTGAAACCAAGGTGCCCTCCGGCTTTAGGACCTTCAACAACAAAAGCATCAGGGAGATAGTCGTAATTCTGTAACCATTTCTGACAAATGATGGAAGCAGCTCTGGCTGAGGATACGATGGGAACAAGCTTGGTTTTTATACCATTACTTAAATATTTTGGCAGATCGAGAGGAAGTCCGGCACCTGAAAATATCAGGTCTATACCTTCTTCAATGGAGGTGCGGACCATGTCGGAAAAATTCGTAATGACCGACATAATGTTTACCCCTATCGTTCCCAAAGTCATTTCCCTGGCTTTCCTGATCTCGTTCCGAATCGCCTCAATATTATTCTTTTTATATCCTGTATTTGCAGTTTTATGGACCAAACCAATGCCAACCGATGAGATCACACCTATGCCACCCATATTGGCCACTGCTGAGGCCAATCCTGAAAGAGATATGCCAATACCCATTCCGCCCTGTATGATTGGAACCGGAATTTTCAAGTCTCCAATATTCAATGAATTCAAAATAGCTTCAAAATTTAGTGTTTTACTTCATCAGCCGGAAGACTATTCCCTCCGGCTGAAGATCATCTCTTCCTGTTAACGGAATTACCGGTAACAGATGACTGCAATAACCGACCAGGAAAATCCTGCCGGTTATTGATCATACCATGTGCAGGCTTCCCCTGCGCAGTAGCTCGTCTACCTGTCGTAGTTGGTCTTCTTTGGCCGGGCTTCATTAACCGTAATGTCGCGGTCTCCGTACGATGTGCCGTTAAGGGCACTTATGGCCTTGTTGGCTTCTTCATCATTATCCATGGTGACAAAACCAAAACCTTTGCTTTTACCACTGTATTTATCGGTAATGATCTTTGCGGAACTTACGGCTCCATATTCGTTGAAAATCTTTTCCAGATCGCTTTCATCAACCTTGAAATCAAGGTTGCCTACATAAATGTTCATAACTTTAATATTTCGTTGTTTGTCTTAACAACATAATTAGTTGACTGTCCGGGCAGAAAAACCCTGCCCTTTATAATGAAGATACCGTAAAGTCCATCTTCAGAAACGGGAGAGAAACGAATGACATGCCCACCTGTTTTAACCAGATAAACGTTCAATTCAGCAGTAATACTAAGCCAATATTGACTTATCGTTATTCAGAAAAATGGATTTAAAAATGTGGGCATTGATGAACTAATAGCGAAAGTGGAATTAGTAAATAAAAGCACAAATTCTCAAATCAGAACTGTAGACAAAGGTAGGTAATTATTTTCATCACAACCTGAAATGGGAAATTTTTTATTTGAAAGGAAATAAATATGATGCTTTCCTGGCAAAGATCAAGTCAAGTCAGGATCAATTCATCCCTAATCCGTTTTTCCGATAAAGTTATTGCCCGGGTTTCATGAAATGGACATGTCAAATTAAAAGTTATTTTTTAACGGATGGTCGTTCTCTGAATGGGATATCGGCATAATTCAGGCCAGGTCGAATAGCTTCCATGTTCGTGAACGTGCCGCAAACGTATTGGCCCGGTGATATCCCGCCTATCCCGCACTTTCTGGCCATAAGCATAGTCTGTTTGATCAGTTCCGGGTTGGAGTGTCCCCTGATGCTGATGGCTGAAATAAGGGGTTTAGTTTCACCAGTGGAATACCTGAGGGCAAGCAGGAATTTTCGTTTCTCCAGGATTTGGTTTACATCGCCGGATCCTTCACCATAATGGGATACCCTGAAAGAGTCTACCCACTTGCTCATAGAAGAGGGATCTGTTCCGTAGAGTTCCTGGTCGGATTTTCGGTGAGCATTATATCTCAACTCAATGCCGGGCTTTACTTTTTTTGCTGCATCATGAATAATTTTGAAAAAATTGTCCACGGATTTTTTTCTGAATACCAGGAAATCCATCAGCTCCGGGTAGTCTGCCATGATGCCTGTTGCCGAGATATTGGAATCTGCACGTAACCTCTGTTTGAATTTTTCGAGGTCGGAAGGTTGCTCAATGAAATTGAACAGGGGTAGAAGAGCCTTCCTGGTTTTTCAAGGTCAAGGCCTTCCGAGGCTGCCTTTTTCACACACGAAGGACAGATGCATCCGCCTTGTGGTACACCCATCATACTTAGCTGTGAATCATAAAAGAAAATTTATTTAACCCCTGTTTTATCAACAAAGTCTTCAATGAGCGGAACCTGCCCCTTGTTCAGTTTTTCCTTTGCCGTATCCAGGTCAAACCACGCCCCTTTGTCAACCTCCGGGAAATCCTGCTTTAGTCCTGATTTTGGCGGCCATTCCATGTTGAAGGTGTTACTTTTTACTGTAGCCGGATCGAGGTCCTGTTCCAGGGCAAAGGCATAAATGATCTTTCCGCTTTTCAGTTTAACAGGACTAAGTTCAATGAAATGCCCTTCGACCTGTGTCCCGGTTTCTTCTTCGAACTCCCGTCTGGCGGCATCCTGGGCTGTTTCTCCTGCATCGAATTCACCTTTCGGGACAGACCATACACCTTTATCTTTTTTGGCCCAGAATGGTCCCCCCGGATGTACCAGGAACACCTCCGGTTCTTTTTGGTTATTTAAACGGTAAAGTAATATGCCGGCACTGTTTTTTGGCATGGAAATTTTTTTTATTGAAGGTCGTAACGTCGTGATATCGGAACGTATGGGCGCACGGGCGCATGAACGGGCATGTCGGGGCGCAACAGCCGTGCGCCCCGACATGCCCAACACCTTATATTATTTTGAAAATTTTGTTAAAATCACTCCATGAATGGGGATCTTCAGTTCAATCGATCTGTCCATCTCGCCCAGGTCTTTCTGTCTCCATAAGTCACGAACCTTAAAGTTCCCTGTCATTTTAAATTCATCAAACGGGATATTGGTCGTTACGGGTTTATCACCAAGGTTGAAGAAGCCTACGGCAACACCGCCGTCTTCAAGAGGTTTGGTCCATACCTGGATGTTGTTTTTGTTATACGGACGTGTGGCCTGAATACCGAGAACGTCCTGATGAACCTCCAACACCTCGTTATTAGTGAGCAGGTTGAGGGTGAAATCATCAAGTTTGGTAAGGTCACAACCGAGCAGCATAGGAGCAGAAAGCAACGACCAAAGCGAGATATGTGTATACTGCTCATCGGGTGTCAGCCTGGTCGGATGTGTGCTCGGTCCCCAGCCTACCCAGCCTACCACCATCATGTCGACATCATTCCAGTGCCCGGGTGCGGCATAGGGTGAAGAGCGGTATTCATTGAAACCGATGCCTGACATGCTTTCCCAGGTGTCGGTAATATCGCCGGTTGTACGCCACAGGTTGCCGCCTACTTCAGCACCCCATTTCCACACATCACCCATACCGTACTGACAGAGGCTGTAAACAATATCACGATTGATATTGTCGAGGCATTTTCTCATGAGAATATAAGGCTTCTGAAGTTCTTCCAGGCTGTTGTTTTTGGCGATCTGGCCGTAAGAACACCAGTCGTACTTGATATAATCGAAACCCCAGTTAGCCCATGTGCGTGCATCCTGGCATTCATGTTCATAGCTGCCAAGATATCCGCCACAGGTAAGCGGTCCGGGTGATGAATAGATTCCGGCTTTCAGACCCTGGCTGTGAACGTATTCTGTCAGGGCATTCATATCAGGGAATTTTTCGTTTGAACCGATTTCGCCCCTGGCATTTCTTTCGGCCGATTCCCAACCGTCGTCTATGTTAATGTATGTCCAGCCAAAATTAGCCAGCCCCGATGCTTTCATCATATCGGCAGCATTCCTGACTTTTGAATCATCTACCGACAGGCCCCATACATTCCAGCTGTTCCATCCCAAGGGTGGTGTGAGGGCAATCGTTTCGCCAATCTTTATAGTGAATTCTTTTGTGTCGGTATTCAGGGCGTTGGAAGCCTTAAGAACAACCGGGTAATCGCCTGCCCGGTATACTTTCCCTGTAATGATGCCTGTTCCTTATCGACGGAGAGGCCGGCAGGCAGACCTTCCACATCAAAGGTCATGGGACGGCGTCCTGAAGCAGGAATGGAATACATAAAAGGACTGCCGGGGCGGGCACCAAAGATTTTCGGTCCGTTAACCCGGGCCTCTTCAGGTGGCGGGGGAGTGAGCAGATAGGGAGCTGTCTGGTAGGCATAAATAGGATTCCGGGCTTTTTTCACCTTAAAAATGTACTCGACCTTGTAACTTGTGGTCTGGGGGGCTTCAAAGGTAAACATGTAGGCCAGTTTCTGCCCGGCGGGAACGGTTACATTCTCGGTGGTATTGTAAATATCCTCACCGCCAAACTGGCTGGTCACTCTAATGGTCAGGTCGCCGGAGATGTCCTGGGTTTTAAGCCGGTTCACAATAAATATCCCTTTCGAGTAATTATCGGTCGTAAGTTCAAATGGTTCCGAATACATATCAAAAGAGATGTAATCCTTAAGGTCGACCATGCTCACGGATGGGGCAGGGCTGTAGAGGCCGCCACCACCACCGTGGTCGTTAACCCTTACGGCAATGATATTGTCCTGGTCCCAGAGAATACGGGGATCGTCCGAGGGCAACACATAATTTCTATAGATAGCATAAGTAGACGGATCACCTTCAAAACTCTCCGGCATCCTGCCATCGGGGTCTTCAATGGTAACGCCGTTATAACCGAGAGGCTTACCGTTCAGGAAGGTCTCGTCGGTGTCGTCTATTTTACCAATGGAGAACTGCAGGCTGTCTTTAAAGTAAGCATTTTTCTTCAGGCTCGATGGAATAAATACCCTGATGCGATACCACCCGTAACCATCATAGCCTTCAAAACCCTGTCTTTCCCACAGTTGGCCATTCGTCATGGTTTTCCAGGCGCTGTCGTCAAATTTGGGTGCTGCCCATTCAAGATTGTCTCCTTTCTTAAATTTCCAGTCTTTCAGGCTGATAATGTCCGAACCGGGTTCCTGCTTGCTGCAGGAGGCCATGATCAGGACAGATAAACTTAACAGGATAGCTAGTCTTTTCATAATCAGTGGTTTATTAGTTGTTAAAGTCATAGAGTTCGGCAGCTGTCCGGGGTTTTTCCTTAGGTGAGATACCATCCGGATCGTTGACCCTGGCATCGGGAGGAGCCTTGATGTAGCCTTTGATCATCGGATCGTTCGATTCTTTCATCTGCTTTTCAAGCTTCATCTGCAATTCAGCGCGTATTTTTTTGTGGTTAGAATCGTTGGCCAGGTTTCGTCGCTCGTGGGGATCGAAATAAAGGTCGAACAGTTCTTCATCGGGAAGAATCTGGTCTTTCCAGCCATTCTCCATCCAGAAGGTCTTGGTCAGTCCATCATCGCAGTTGGGCAGTACTGGTTTTCGGCGGTTGCCGTATCGTTTTATATACTTCCATCGTTTTGTCCTGACCGAGCGCATAGGCTCGTATGAGGCATGGTAATTAACCTGGGAATAGACAGCATCACGGATTTCTTCCTTCTCGCCCCTGATAAGCGGCATAAAAGACGTACCATCGAGCCAGTCTGGTTGTTCGATGTCAAGCAGTTCACATACGGTTGGGAAGACATCAATAACACTTACCAGGCTGTCGACGACTTTACCACCATTGAAACCTCCCGGTCCCCGCATAATAAGAAAAATGCCGGTACCTCCGTCATAGAGATTACATTT
>DASQZK010000652.1:0-4952 GCA_035638735.1 Bacteroidales bacterium | reverse complement strand
ATAGAAATTCTTAAGGAGCTTCGTTTTCCGCATTCGGTAGGACTCTTGTACTCAGCCTTCACCCATTATCTGGGTTTCAGGGTTAATTCAGGCGAATACAAATTGATGGGGCTGGCTCCTTACGGCATCCCTGGTTCGGATGAGGTGAAGCAATTTGAAAATATCATAAAGGATAAACTTGTTGATATCAAGGATGACGGTTCGGTATGGCTTAACCGGAAATATTTCTCATACGCTACAGGGTTGAGGATGATGCCGGAGAATAAATGGAAGGACCTGTTTGGCTTTCCTGCCCGGAAGCCGGAATCGCCATCGGATCAGCATCATTGTAACCTGGCTATGGCCATTCAGAACGTGACCGAGGAGATCATTCTGAAGATGGTTGAACATGGATGGGATATTGCGGGGGAAATGCTAAAAACCAGGAATTTGTGCATGGCCGGCGGCGTTGCTCTTAATTGTGTTGCCAATGGTATGTTGGTTGAGAAAAAGGTTGTCGATGATATTTTTGTGCAGCCTGCAGCCGGTGATGCCGGGGGTTCGCTGGGTGCAGCCCTGGCAGCGTATCACATCCATTATGGTAATCAGCGTAGTAAACTGCCCAGGCCCGATCTGATGAAGGGTGCATACCTTGGACCGGCATTTATTACCCCGGAGATAAAGAAGGAACTCAGGAGCTTTAAACCCATGTACCATGAGTTTGCATCGTTCGAAGAACTGAGCGGAAACGTGGCCGGCATGATTGACCAGGGTAAGATTGTAGGGTGGTTCCAGGGAAGGATGGAGTTTGGACCCCGCGCACTAGGTAACCGGTCGATACTTGGTGATGCCCGGAATCCTGATATGCAGAAAAAACTCAATCTGAAGATTAAGTACCGCGAGAGTTTCCGGCCTTTTGCTCCCGCTGTTCTGTCCGGGGATTCAAAAGACTGGTTCGGTCTCGATCGCCCGTCTCCTTATATGTTGCTGGTTGCGAGTGTTAACGGGAAGCACCGGAACACACTTCCCGGAAATTATTACCAGTTGGATCTTTCTGAGAGGCTGTATGTTCAACGCTCGGTGGTGCCTGCCATTACACACCTGGATTTTTCGGCCAGGGTACAAACCGTTCACAAAGAGACTAATCCCAGGTTTTATGAACTGATTCAATCGTTCAAGTCGAAAACCGGTTGCCCTGTTATCGTGAATACCAGTTTTAATGTCCGGGGTGAGCCCATTGTATGTTCACCGGCTGATGCGTATACCTGCTTCATGCGGACAGAGATGGATGTGCTTGTTATCGGTGATCTCCTGTTCCTGAAAGAGGAGCAGCCGGAATGGAAGGAAAAGAATTGGCGTGATAAGGTAGGATTGGATTGAAATAGTTTGTTTATTTGAAGTGACGTTTGTTTTTTCATGTCATTTTCTCAATAAAAGATACTAAATATGAGTTTTGTAAAAGACCTTTGGCGGTTCCTTGTGCAGCGGAAGTTGTGGTGGCTGATACCGGTAATACTTTTCCTGATTATTATCGGCATTTTGCTGATAGTAGGCGGGAACAGTGCAGTAGCCCCCTTTATTTATACATTATTCTAGTATGCTATGGATAAGGCAAAAGTAAAAGAAACCATTCTCACCATAACCATTGGATTCATCGCTCTATATATGGCCTTTCACCATGTTTGGATGCTGTACGTTTCGTTTGGTGTTGGTCTTGCCGGCCTCCTGTCCGGTAAGCTTGCCGGGCTTATTCATAAAGGATGGTTCAAGCTTGCCGACTTACTCGGATACGTTATGTCACGTATTGTACTGGGTACGTTGTTTTTCCTTGTGCTCGTTCCTGTGGGGGCCATGGCCAAATTATTCAGAAAAGATTTCATGTTCCTGGAAAAGCGAAATGGCAGTTATTACCACGAGAGGAACCACTTATATAAACCTGAAGATTTTACAGACCCATGGTAGATTACAACACTAACACGAAAAGAGGTAAAGGGTGGGTGGTCTGGACAATTGTAAAGCGGGTAGTGTTGTCGCTGCTGATCATTATCGGATTGGATTTTCTAACCGGGATGATCCTTATACCCGAGAATTTCAGTTCATTCCGCACCAAGCATTATTACTATCACCATGGCTTGTTGCCCAACCAGGATGTACGAGGCCAGTGGGGATCCCTGATCTACCCTGTGAAGACCAATTCACTCGGCTTCATGGATTCCACGGTCGAGAAAATACCCCTGGCTTCGAATAATTACCGTATTTTGATACTCGGGGATTCACACTCGGAAGGTGTGGGCGTACCTTACCTTAACACATTCAGTGGTATACTGGCAAGGGATCTCAAACCAAAAGGTATTGAAATCCTAAATGCGTCATGCATCAGTTACAGTCCTAAAATTGAATACCTGAAGGCAAGATACCTGATTGACAAGGTCGGGCTGAAGGTAAACCATATTTTCGTTTTGATCGATATCTCTGATTTACAGAACGAATTGGTCTACGATAAGTTCAACCCGGAGCTGGATATTCATTTTCTTCCCGACTTTATGATGCACGTTGAACGTTTTCTGAAAGCTCATTCATTCATCTATTATATGGCCTCTACCATTCACGATCATAAACAGCAGGATGAATTTTTAAAAACAGCCAAATTGTTCGATAAAGAAGGAAAAGAGGAAGAAGACAATAATACGGCACGGTTATATGCCGGTTTTTTCGATCATTTTGACGATAAGACATTGTTATCTGATCCACAGTTTCACGGTGTAGGCGAATGGTATTACAATGATAATTTCAAACCTCTTGCCGACAAAGGAATTGATATGGGGGAGCACTACCTGGAACTACTTAAAAAACTTTGCGACGGTAACGGGATTAAGCTTACCATATCGGTTCATCCCTGGCACCCCCAGGTTCTTATTGGTGATACCCATGATTACTATGTCAGGCGCTGGCAGGATTTTGCCCATCAAAATAACATCGGTTTTATCAACCTTTTCCCTTTGTTTATAGATGGCGAGAATCCTGTAATGGTCAACAAAATGTATTATATTAAGGACGACAATCACTGGAATGAATTCGGCCACAGGAAGGTCGCTTCATTTCTTGAGCCCTTATTCTTGAATGAATATTACCATGATAAGGATACCAGATAAATCCCGTTTATTTGCTTTCATTTTAGGACTGGTGATGCTTTTAGCATCAGGTTGTCATAATGATGAAAAATCGAGGCTGAAGCTCGAAAGCATGAAAAATGATCCACAAGCCACGAAATATGCCATTAGGTTGGCAGAGATGAGTTACCTGACCGGCCGGAAACCGGATAAAACATACGCTTATACTCTCATCCGGAACTTTATTAAGGACGGGTATTTTACTGAAGCCCGGTATGCCATCGATCACCTGGTTGATTTATATGGTCCCGATGCCGACATGTACTATCTGGAGGCGGTTTGTTTTCGTAACCAGCATGAATATAAACAAGCACTTACATTTATTGGAGAAGCGCTGAAGCTTGAAAACAGCAACGGGCTTTTTGAAATGGAAAAATCAAATATTGTTGAAGAGCAAAGGAAGTGGAACGAGATAGATTCCCTTAATACACTGGTGGGAAAGCATGAGAGCAATTACGGATTGAGACTTGAAAGGTCTCAGAAACTCCTCGGCATGCGTGAATTTGAGGCTGCCATATTCGATGCTGATACGGTTCTTCGCGCCGATAGTACAAACCTGCAGGCCCGGTTTGTAAAGGGTATTTCCTTTTTGCTGGATGGTAAATATGACAAGGCCCTGCCCGAATTTGAGATCCTGGTTGCCCGGACTACGGCACCGGATTACGAGGATTACACCTTTTATTATGGCATAGCTCAAAGGCTGGTGGATAATGCGGATCAGCTTAAAAAGAATCCGTTATCCCCGGCACCCTATATTAATGTTGCCAGAGCCCTGGCCCGTATCTCAGAATACACGAATGCCCTGATTACGCTTGATAAAGGATTATCAAAGATTCCGGATAATAACAACCTGTTGTACGCCAAGGCGCTTGTTTTTCTTCAGAAGGGAGATAAAAATGCAGCCAGGGACCTTGTTTACATTCTGGAAGGCAAAGGCGTTAATGTTGATCCTGCCGTGAAGAAGGCGGTGGAGTAATGGGGAGCGAAGCGGGAACAGGGGTATACCTCACCCCCTGGCCCCCAATCCCGATGTGAGAGGGGGTGTTCACTTCGATTACGGTTTAAAAGCCAGTCCGACACGTAAGCCCTTCAGAGGAGGGATTTGGGAGGGGTTGTAAAGGTTATTGAATATGATGATAAAAGGGTCCTGGCGTAAGAGAGAGCATTAAAACGTACAGATTTTGTTTAAAAGGAACAGACACAAATGATACGGAATTTTAAAATTCTAAAGTCGTACCCTCGTACCATTGTTCGGTCGTATCCTCGTAAAGCCATATTGTCATGCAACGTTAACCTACCCATAAATTTATGAGCGGGGCAAAAACATATATTTCGTTCGGGGACCTGGTAGACCTGTATTATAAGATTAAGCAGAAGGGCCTGGGTGAATTATTTTCAAAATTTCACCTTTCGGATACGACCAGGACAGCTTCCAAGTGGAATACGGTCCGGTCTTCATCCGATTTCTGGGTCATTCCGGAAATTCACCGACGCTGGCGGGAGAAATGTACCAATGATCCGGAAAAGGAATATGAGGCTTACTTTTGTGAGAAATACCTGTCAGGTACCACCGGGTTAAAAATGCTAAGTGTTGGTTGCGGTGCCGGTTCGCGGGAGCGAAAATTTGCGAAATTTCCTCACTTCGATTCGATTGAGGGTATCGATATCGCCGAAAATCTTCTGGCAGAAGGCCGGGAAGCAGCAGAGAAGCAGAAATTGAACACTATCAGTTATATAAATGGTGACTTTGTAGCTTATTCCTTCACACCGGCTTCCTATGATATAATCCTCTTCAATTCAAGC
>DASQZK010000651.1:0-7618 GCA_035638735.1 Bacteroidales bacterium | reverse complement strand
AGACCAATACGTACCGTAATAATGAAGGTTTTCAAAATTACCGTCTATATTTCGTCTGCCGGCCATCAGGCCCTCAAAACCACTTGCGCCACCCGTCCTGAGTAACAGACCTTCATCAGTTCCAATCATACCGAATTGAGATGCTTCTTCCCTGGTCATACCGAGAGAAACAAACATCTCGATAAAATCATCGTGGTTAGGCATGCGCCATCCTTCCGGACATATACCACGGTTATTTGAACCAGTGTTATAGTCCATCGCCTCCCTTAACTGGTATAACCCGCCAAACGTTTCCTCGTATTGAGGATTGTCATAAGGATAATATTTTTCAATGACACCATTGTCGAGTTGTTCATCTTCACAATTTACCAGCACACCTATATCCAGATTCTCTGCCATCCATATCCGGTTGCCAATCCTGACTGTCTTGTAAGTCTTGCCGTTTCGTTCATCGTACAAATTTTTTGGATTAAATAATTGTTTCCACACAATATTTTCCCCAATTGCACTCAAAAATAAGCCGGTATCAATACAAAATGTCTTATCAAAAGCATAGGCAGGTAAAGGGGGTGACTTTACAGTGAATTGCAATTCGGAAGGTTCACTCTCAAATCCTTCAATGGTTTGTGTTACATAATAAGTATATTTTCCCGGCATATCATCTTCCGGATAATAAACATCACCTTCTTTAAGCAGTTCAGAAAGATCGGGATCACCATACCATTTGATGTTTCGACCAGAAGCAAACAGTCCGACATGTATTCCATAGCAAACTTCCATGTCTGAAACCCATGGTTTTCCAACATAGACAATTTTAAGCAAAACATTCTGCGGTACGCTCTCACAATTACCAATGGTTTGGGTTACATAATAATCATACAATCCACGCTCAGTCTCACCGGTATTTAGAAAGGTATCGACAGACAGGAGATTGGTCAGTTTGTAATCACTATACCACTTAATATTAATTCCCTTGGCAATTAGCGGGGATACAGGTGTCCCTTCCCTAATGACCTGGTCCAGTGTAACGGGTGGTGGTGTTACTGACGCCAGGTTCCCCCGCACATCCATGGGGCCAAAGCATGGATTAGAATCGTCACCGTCAGGATCATCCGGGCAAGGTGGACAATGTGTCGGTTTCGGACCCGTTCCCCATGTATAATAACCGTCATTATCATTGTCATTACATGATATAAAACTGTCATCGTAATTTTCACTTTTTACCTTGCCCGTAAGAAGGAAAGAATTCAGAGTATCTATTTCATCAGGATATCCCAAAATCCAACCATAACCTTTATCACCCCATGTGTTTCCCCATGAATTTTTGATTAACCATACTGTCTCTCCGGCCAAATGGTCATCTTTTCGAATAACGTACCAGAACTGTTCAAAATCATCATAATAAATGTAAACAGTATCCCCATGAAAAAGCGTTTTATAACCCGCCATGGTTACAGCATGACGCCATCTATACAATGCTGCTTCAAAGGCACCCCGGATAATAAAGGATTTCACGTTATCGACGGACATCCTTAGGGGATGTGTATAACTCTCTACATAAATTCGCTCATCAGGTTCCTTACATTTGTTCTCACAAGGACTGAACTCACCAGTATAATAAAAACATTCCTCATTAGTGACACCGTTTTGAACGATATAATCCATGGCAAAATACGGCCAACCGCCAAAACAGGAACCGCCATTACTGCACGATACAATTTCCTGTTCGGATAAATCCAGGTCGAGATGCCTGTTATAATACAAGTTTACCATTAATTCCGTTGCACCAACTACACCAAAAGCCCAACAACTGCCGCAGCTTCCCTGGTTTTTCACCGGCGTCATCCAGTTTTGACCATGACGGTTGCGCCAGTCGAATTCTTGAACATATTCACCTGAACCCCAAACATCTTCCAACGATGACGAAAAATCCTGTTCCAGACGGTCCAAAGTACCGGGCATAACAAATATGCCACTTTTATAGTATTCAAAACCACCGAAATTCGGTATCTCGCCACCAAAATAGTCCTTCTTTTCCTGGTACGACATATAAGTAAAAGGTGTCTCGCCGGCACTCCAGGGCAAATTCCGTTCACGCAGATTGCCATTTAATTTATGGATTCGATCCTCCTGTTGCCGCCTGACAAGACCGGCCTGAACCTGCGCAATGTAAGATCCGGTATGTCCGGTGGTAATTTCCGAAAGATGAAAAGATGCGTCAACTATTTGAATTGACAAATCAACCGGGACAACATTGTTTAGCAGTACCGTCTCTTCACCCGCTGCGGTTATTGAAAAGCTTGATGATGCTGTTAAAAGGGGAAAGACCTCATATACAAGATAATCATTGTTGATGTTATCAGTAAGAATAATTCTGATAAGACTTGAATCGGAAAATAGTTCTACATGGCCCGAAATAACAAGACCACCAACAGGAACAGAGCTTTCAAATGTATGAAGTACCGTATCACGATCAAAAGTCTCTTCTTTCAATATGGTCTGCGAAGGTTGATTCTGCAATGAATACAAACCAACCTGGGAATGAAGGGCAGGCATGACACAGGATAAAATCAACATATAAAGAACCTTGACATTACCCTCGAAAACCATTGAAATGGACGGGGTTAGTATCATCTCAGGTGTATTAAAAAATTCAAGTTACACCGAAAAAACACCTTTTGTCAATGATTTTACCTTCAATTTAGCAAAATCCTTTACGAAAAATGCAATGATGTATGGCTTTGCCTGTCTGCAGGATAAAACCTCATTTTTTCAATGCACAGGGTAAAGGGAGGCTATTAGTTTCACATGCCGACTTCTTTTCATACCTTATATTAACAGCACCCGGACCAATATAGTACGTAACAGTGGATCCATACCACAATCCTGTATCATGAAGGTAAGGGGTAACCGTGAATTTTAAATATCCATTGCAGGTACTGACGTATGGAGCGGTGAAGTCATCGAACCAGAGTCGTCCGTATCCAGTGTCCCCTACATCAGTATCGACAACAATCACATCATCAGGAAAGGCCAATATTAATTGAGTTTCCATATCGATAGCAATACTGTAATGACTGTCTTTTTTGCCGGTGAAAAGACCGGTAATATCAAGAACCAGTTTCCGATTGGTAGATAGCTCATCATTTCTCACAACACCCACCGAGTAATAAGAATTGTCTGGTTTGTTATTCCAGTGCTCAAGAACAGTCACGTAGGGGCCAATAAAACCGGATTGATTAAAGGTGCATGTGTCAGGCACATAGACCTGCGTAATTTCAGAATAAACAGGATCGCACGTACCTTCCGAAACCATATAACGGTAATAACTACAGCTATCCATCTCTATGATCAGGTTGTCGGTGTTGGCACCTTCAATGCTACGCCAGTAATACTGATCTTCTGATACCTGCCATTCGATAGTTCCCCTGTAATCGCCGGCTTCAAGAATCAACGTGTCATCGGTTATACCCGTGGTATCTTGTTTGAAAACAATCGTATTTTTTTTCTGCGCGTTCAGGTTTCCGCAGATAAAAAACAATACCACAATAAACCTTATGTCTGTTACATTGACCATGGATTTTCCGTTAATAGACAATTATTTGACGACGTACAATGGATTCACGCTCCCCGATAAGGAGCGTATATGTACCGGGATCGAGCATACGCAAATTGATGCTATAGTCACCGGAACTATTAAACCCGAATGTTTTCTCGAATACAACTTTTCCCTGAACATCGTATACATGGCAAGTGATGCCCCCGGGAGAATTATTATCAAACAGCTTTATATGGAGCAGATTGTGGGTTGGAACCGGATACACAAGAGCCGTCTCTTTGATGCCTCTGATTTGGTTCGAATTAGGTTCCACAAGTACCACTTGCTGAACGGTATCGGAACAGCCACTTATATCGTTAACCACCAGGGTGAAAGTAGTGCTCTCATAAATTGTGGCCCGGGTGATTTTTGAATGCATACTTTCGACTAATTGCTCAGGACGCCATGTAAAGCCGTATAAACCAAAGCCTCCGGTAATTTCCAACTTTTCACCGAGCATAACTTTTGCTCCCGGTGTAGCGGTAAGGTCTTCCAGTGAAGAAACCTCAAGTTCGGGCATTTGATTAACAGGGACGGTCAGGCGGTACTGCGCCATAAGATTTACCCCTGCCAGGTTTATCATGAAAAACCATATTAATAATCTGTATCCCATAACAGGTCGAATAATATTACCGGAGAATAATGATCAGAACCCGCCATCGACAATCTCTCCTTCTGGTCCATGCTGAAATAATTAGTCTCGGGGATTGTCAGAATTATTAAGTCATCCCCTGCCAAACTTTTCAGTAAGTTATTGAAAAATAACCATTAATCAAGGTATTATGTTTAGGTTACAATGAAATTTTTTATCGCTTAAACATCGTAGAGAGGATGCCTTAACCGTCTGAATTCAGATTCTGGAGAATACCCTTTTTGAGCAAGAAACGATCTGAAATAATACCGCAAAGGCTGCACTATTAACACACTCTCAATGTAAATGTTCCATTGTATTAACAGCCTCAACAAAAAATAATTCTTATGCATGGGACGAACAATAGAATTACTTTTTGTTACATCCCGGTGGTATTCATCTATATGGAATGATTTTCCTGCCGGGGTAATCCCAAATTAGTATACAGTGGTTTATTTATTTCCATGCATATAACCCGGCCAATCGGTCCCCCTGGCCGGACGGTCGTGAAGCTGAACATCGAGATAAATAATTGTATCTGCATGTAATCCATACGGGGCCTGGAGAACTTCCTTCCCTCCCGGAGCGTAGGCAAGTGAACAACCGATACAATCCCAACCGGACCATTTTCCATCGTCTACTTTCCCTACATTGCTCACTCCCACGAACCAAACGTCGAACATTTTGCTGATCGGACCGTAGGCATTTCGCCATGTGTCACCATAAGGTTCAGCCTTATTATCATAACCGGGAGGGACAGCCCAGGCACAAGGGGAAAGAATGATATCAGCGCCCATGTAACATAACGATTTCGACAAGGCCTGTCCGTCAGCATTGGCATCGGCACAAATAAGCAAACCCATTGTTCCAAGGTCTGTATGAACAACGTTAAGGCGATCGCCCTGGTCGTACAGGTCGTGGGCAAAATCAAGTTCATTGAGTTTCCGGTGTTTAATAAGAAGCTCACCGTCAGGGTCAATGATTACAGCTGAATTATATAGACGATCACCATCCTTTTCGGCGAGACCGGCACAGATATAAATAGTATTTTCCCTTGCCGCTTTGCTGAGGGCCTCATAGGATACACCGCCCGGTATTGGTCCGGCTTTCTCCCTGGCTGAGGAATGACACCAGCCGAAATCCAATGCTTCGGGAAGTAGTGCGATCCTGGCACCGTGGACTGAGGCTTCCCTGATCCTGTCTTCTGCCCTGGCCAGGTTGCCCGCCTGGTCTCCTCCTTTGACTTCCATTTGTACCATAGCAAGCTTATAGGAGGGGGGAACGGCCTTGAATGTATCCATGCTTTTTTCTTTTTTTCTGGCACCAGGAGCCAATGAGACCAGGAAAAGGATGATGAAGAGTAGATTTCTCATAAAAAACGATTGAGCTCTGTCCGGAAAAGGGGATCTGATCAATGCCGTAGGGACCCGCGGTGTGGTGCGTCCCTATGACAATAATCAGATCCGTTTTTTATAATTGTTTAAACGCCATACTTATTATCTTTATCGTACCGGAATTTCAGGACCCAGGCATGCCGGCAGGGCCTGGCTTCAGGATTACCCAGCATCTCTTTAGGGATCTTTACCGACATACCCCATTGTTTTCGCCCGGTGTCGACCCATTCGAGAGGCTTATCATATCCCAGCATATAGACCCGGGAATCCCATACCGGGTTTGCGCCCGGGCATATAAATGTTTCACTTTTAGGCCAGTCGAATACGATGGCATAAGCCCACGTACTGTCTTTACTCATCGTGTACCATACCGGCTGACCCAGCTGGGTATTGTCACATAACTTCTCATAGGGTCGGCTCCCGTAGATGGCCTCACCGTTGACGTTAAGCCAGGCACCCATATCCTTGAGCAGACGAAGCTGTAAGGGAGATACCGTGCCTTTCCCGTCAGGATTGACAATCAGGTTCAGGTTTCCGCCTTTGGCTACGATCCTGACAAGCATCTGGATGAGTTCGTCCGATGAGAGATAGTTTTCGAGCGAATCGGTATGATTATAACCATAAGATTCCGACATCGAACGGTTCTCTTCCCAGGGGTATTCCATTTTATCTACCACTTCATCGGTTTCACTGGTGTAGAAATCACCATGTCGCTCCCTGGTACCACGGCCCATCCGGTCGTTAGCAGCCACTTCTTTTCGCCCTTCGGCCTTGTTGTAAAAATAGGCGACGATATCGGGCGTGCGGTAATAGTCTGCCGGCCGCTGCCACTCACCATCAAACCACAAAATGTCCGGATCATATTTATCGATGAAATCCTTGGCCTGAGGTACAATATAGTCGTCGACAAAATTCTTTACCGGTACCTTGCCCGAGACCATCCTGTTGAACCTGCTGCTGTCGAATTTTCCGGTCACCTCCCCTTCCGATTCAACGACTCCGGCATTGTCAGGTGCCATACCTTTCGACCAGTAACGGATATAAAGTGAATCATTATCACCAATCATCGGGTATTCATAGTCCTCTACCGAGAAATAGAAGCCATAATATATGCCCGCTTTTTTACATGCCTCAACCAGTTCTTCTGTCAGGTCCCTTCCCGGGTACATATCCACTACATCACGCTGTGTAAACCGCGAATCCCAAAGGCAATAACCACCGTGATGCTTATTAAATGGAACGAGGTACCTGGCACCACTCATTTTTACCAGGTCGACAATATCGTTTGCATTGAAATGACGTGCATCGAACATCGGGATGAAATCATCGCGCTGAAAATCTTTCCCCCATGTCTTTATATGATACTCACGATAATCGTTATACATATGATTCAGGTACCAGTCGGGATACCTGGCCCTGCTCCATCCTTTACGTCCATAGCCGGCAATGGAATACGGTCCCCAATCCAGAAACAGGCAAAACTTCGCATCGCGATACCATTCCGGTGTGGCATGGTGGTCGAGAGAGGCCCGGCTGGCCTTATACGGTCCTTTCCGGTTTACTTCGTTAAGCTCTTCAACCTCCCGCCCGGCATCGGCCATCATTTCCTCTGAAAAACTGTCCCTCAATGCTTCTATGGAATGCTTATACCTCCAGGGGCTGAATGGTTCTCCGCTTCCAACGGATTTCCACTGGTTGGAATTACATCCTGCCAGTATGAGCGCTATAATGACAAAGGAAAATAGTGGTAAATGAAATCTTCTCATGTTTGATAATATAATTGGCCTCATACGTTGAATCCATGGCAGAGTGCCTGTTTCTTTTGCAGGTATCAAGATAAAATCTTTTCCCGTATTTTCCATATAAATCATTGCAATCACGATCCCACTCATCGGTGAGGAACGTAAAGATTTATCTGACAATAAAATATAATATTAATAATTTTGGTTTATTTTATAAACTTGTTTATTTTTACGCATACTTTAATCTGTAAAA
>DASQZK010000650.1:0-5051 GCA_035638735.1 Bacteroidales bacterium | reverse complement strand
CAGGAAATATCAAAAGCATCCCCACCAGTTCCTTCAATCACGCCAGGCGTATAGGGGTTATCGGGACCTGGTCCGGCAGGCGGGTTGTTAACAGGGTGTGCATCGGCATATCCGAAGAGAAGGCCGGGCGTCTTCAGGATACCCTGTGCCGAAGTGACGGAAATATACAGGCGACTGCCCGAAAAGGAAATACTATCCTGGTCAACATCGCTAAAATATTCTGCTGACGGATAATATGGCTGAGAATGAAATTCATTATGCCTGACATACCCGGAGTCGGCAAAACTATCACGCCAGAGCACATCACCACCGGCCCGCCAGGCAGTATTGTAATACGTGATCCGGTAATCATGCGATGTTTGACCCGTAAAATACCGGCTTCCTGCCAGTTCATACCATGTATCATCGGGCAGACCGTTACCGTTTTCATCTTTCATAACACTAACGATTCCGGGTTCTGCCGATCCGGTAAAGGCATTACCAAAGATTGTAAAGTCTATGCCATAAGGGTTCTGAGGGTCATTGGTGATTGAATGATCGAAGCCTGACACAATATAACCGCCATAAGCGCCCAGGCTGACGGGTGAACCTGTTCCTCCCGCCATTTTCGCGGCAACATCGGGCGTGCCCGATAAAACATCATTAATGTGCTGTCCCGGCGCAGGCTTGTACTCGTAGATATGCGACACATACGGATTCTGTCCGAAGATGACGCCAGAACATAACATTGCTGCTGCAAACAGAACGGATCGCTTTGCCAGTTTCATCAGGTATGCCGGTTTAAGGAACGTCAGTTTTGAACGTTCCGCAATCCGCTTTCGATTAAGTAAAAAATGAATTCGTATGATGAATCATTTCCTGCTTTTTCACCGAAAGCAAAAAAAATACAGAAACGATCATGGCAGTTCTTCTGGCTTGTCCCTCTTCCTGAGCCTTCCCATACGCCAGTGCGCACAGTGGCAAAGATTTCAGAAAGAATGTTTCAGGACTCACAGCTGCGGGAACAGCTCCGGATTCTATTCCTGGGAATACCACCGGATTCTCTTTTAATTCGGGGCACGATTATGCCCTTGAAACCAAAATCACTTCAAATGTATGAAAAATAAAGACGACCCGCCCTGTTTCCTTCTGATTTTTATTTCATAACTTGCTATCTGTTTGAGCTGTCCCAAAGGTATTCCACACATCAACACACTCTTCCTCCGAAGGTGAAAAAACCGGGAAATGAAAAACCTTCTCAAACATAAGGTTGTCTTTTCTGCCGCATCGCTGGCCCTCCTGCTCACATGTTCAAATCTGGAAGCCCAGGCAGGCACCATTTACTGGAAAGCCGGTAACACCTCAAAAATAGACAGTTTTACCGAAATAAGCATTGAGCTCGTATACCATTGGTGGAACAGACACGGCTTTTCATACGATAGCGAGGGCTTCTACAAGAAATATAACGTGCCGGAACTGAAAGAATTAACGTTCATCCGGCAAAGAGGACGTTGGTCGACAGGCTTTTATTACCGCGTCAGAATCTGCGGCGTTGATGATAACGGCCAACGGATTGAAGAAGAGATACCAACCTGGGACTGGATAGATATGACCGTTCCTTCAGACGGTTTACATAAGAAAACCCGTGTGACTTTTTTCCATCAGAAAAAAAGAATCAGTCTCCATAAGATCGCATTTGAATGACACGGCCTATCCGGGCAGACTCTAAAACTCACATTCCCGCCTTTTCTGAAGCACATTATTTTCCTCATTTTTTCTTAACTTGAGCCGTGAAACCCTTAAGCATTCTTTCAATACAAAACACAAACACCACGAACATGAAAACATTCATCCATTCATCATTAGTCCTACCCATACTTGCTGTCCTGCTTTTCTTATCATCGTGTGGGAGTGGCGACAGGGATATTTTCCGGATTATGCCCGAGGAAACTACCGGTGTAGTCACCTTCAATCCGAAAAACCTGGTTGAAAAAGGAAAACTTGGAGAACTGGATTTCATCAAAGAAGCTGCTAACAACAATAAAATTATTGAAAAGATCATCAATGATCCCAAATCAACCGGGATAAGGATGAGCTCGTACAGTGCCTTTTTCGTGTTTGATAAAAATCCGACGTATGGCTGCATGGTTGTCCCCCTCGATAATAAAACAGATTTCAGGTCTTTCCTGTCTGATATTGAGAAAGAAGCTGATACAAAATTTGAAGAAGGTGACCTGGGAAGTTACAAGTCGTTAAAACTACAAAATGTCGTTATTGCCTGGGACAACAAGGTAGCTTTTATCCTTTCCTCTTTTAGCGGCTGGGCCGGAAACGGTATCGATTCGGTAGCCCTGGCCCTCACAAAAACCAAGCGTTCTGAAAGTCTTCTCACAGACAAGGACTTCAACAAATTTCTGGTAAGGCAACGGGACATTAACGCATGGCTCACCTCAACAAACCTGGCAAACATGGTCGGTATAGGCGAGATGGGCGGACTGATGGACATGTTTGGCGGACTGAAAAATAATTACGGGCACCTCTTCGTGGAGTTCCAGAAAGGTGCCATGAGTATTGTGTCGAACTTGCGGTTGAATGCCAGCATGAAAGAAACTATCGATAAATATAATTTCCTTGACCGGGATGCCGGAAAAAACCTGCTGAAGTATCTTCCTGCGAAAGACGTTTTCTTTGTTGGCAACACCAACGTCGATCCCGAGAAGCTGCTTAGCCTGATGCAGTTTATTAACAAACAGGCAGGAATCAATATCGACGCTCTCCAAAAGAAGTTCGGTCTCGACGAAGAGGATCTGAAAAAAGCCTTCCAGGGTGAGGTGGCGTTCTCGGTAAATGGCATTCGAAAAAGCCCGGCCACAAAAGAAAGTGACATTTACGGCGATTCTTCCTTTTCGAAAAACATGCCTGTTTTTGTTGGTGCTGTCAGGTTGCAGAATGAAAAAGCATGGACCATCCTGACCCAAAAACTTGAAGAAGAAACAGGCATTACCCAGAAGAACGGTTACTATTCCCTGGCTGAAAATTTTGCACCTGTATTCATGGCCGAAAAAGATAAAAATGTCATTATATCCAATTCCGAAGACTATATCGGGGAGATTGTAAAAAAAGGAGAAATTAAGGATAATGTTACCAGTACCAGCTTTGCCGATATTCTTACAAAAGACCCGATTTGTTTTTATGTGAACCTTGATGCAAAAAACTACAGCAAGGAAATGCAGGATTACATCGAAGAAAGGATGGGCAGTGAGGTCAATATGGGCATTGAATCGTTCGGCAAGTCACTGAAATCGCTATCGGTTACTGCCAACCTCGAAGAATGGGAGTTTCGGCTCGAACTCAATAACACAGAAGAAAACAGTCTTTACGCCTTGTTGAAAGACCTTTAAGCACGAATACGCAGAACACGGGAGCATGGACATATTGCTAAATCATCTGATTCCGCATCCTGTCAGGGAAATACCTCATGAGGACTCTGATATTTGGGAGGCGGGATCTGTTTTGCTCGAGAAAGGGAAAACATACCTGTTTACGGCACCCTCAGGAAAAGGAAAAACGACGCTGCTTTCTATCCTTTATGGGACCAGGAATGATTATGCGGGAAAGGTAAGTGTCGATGGAAGGGATATTTCAACTTTTGACGACCTTGAATGGTCGCAGATGAGAAAACATCATTTTTCAACTGTCTTCCAGGGTCTTGAACTTTTCGATGAGCTTACTGCCATGGAAAACATCATGGTAAAGAACCGGCAAACCGGCTATTATTCAGCCGCGGTAATCGGGGAATTGGCGTCAGTGTTTGACATTAGCCATCACCTTGAACGCCCTGCAGGATTCATGTCGTATGGGCAAAAGCAGCGTGTGGCCATCATTCGGGCCCTCTGCCAGCCTTTCAGTTTCCTTTTTGCCGACGAGATATTTTCACACCTCGATACCGATATAAGTGAAACGATTTTTTCCGTGGTCGCATCGGAATGTCAAAAAAGAAGCGCCGGACTCCTCTTCACAGCACTTCATGAACCCTCTTCATTTAGTTTCGACGTAAAATACAGGATCTGATGTCATGATACGAAAGATCATTCATCTTCATTACAAGAAATTCCAGATCTTTGGGGCCGGGGCCGGCACCCTTATCGGTTTGCTGTTGCTGCTTGGCGGCGGACAGTTTTACGTGGATATGGGTCACGTTATGAAGGAAAACAGGGATCTTATCGATCCGGAGTATATCGTGATCAACAAGCGTGTGTCTTTCCTTGAAACATTCAACCTGTCTACGGCGACCTTCTCGCCCTCTGAGATCAAAGAGATCAGGGAACAGCCTTTTGCCGATAAGGTGGTCGGATTTATCAGCAACCAGTTCGCCCTCAGTGCTTTTACAGAGAGTAACCGTTTCCCGGACTTTTATACTGATCTGTTTTTCGAGGCTGTGCCCGACGAATATCTCGATGTTAAAAACCCGGCCTGGAAATGGACACCGGGCGACAAAACCATCCCGATCATTCTTCCTCAGGATTACCTGAACCTGTATAATTTTGGCTTCGCACCAAGCCAGGGACTGCCGCAGATTTCGCCACGAACCATCAGCCTTGTCAACTTCAGCATCGAGATCAGCGGCAGGGGAAAATCGGAACGGTACAAAGGAAAGATCATAGGTTTCTCAAACCGGATAAACTCCATTCTTGTACCCTACAAATTCCTCTCATGGGCAAACCGTGAATATGGCCAGGCATCCAAACCGGAGATTTCCAGGTTGGTAATCGTGACCAAAGATCCAACCGATCCCCGTATCGTTTCCTTCCTCGACAAGAAAGGGTACGAAACGATAAGGGAGAAACTTAAAAGCAGCCGGTTGAACATTATTTTAAAATTTCTCATAAGTTTCGTAGGGTCCCTCGGCTTTCTCATTGTTTTCCTCGCTTTCCTGGTCTTTATCCTTAGTTTTCAGCTGTTAATGACGCGCTCCCGCGACCAGATCAGGAAACTCAAATGGCTTGGCTATAATTACCGAGAGATCAGTCAACCCTTTATTTTCGACCTGGGCATGATTATGGTCGGGCTGA
>DASQZK010000649.1:0-5812 GCA_035638735.1 Bacteroidales bacterium | reverse complement strand
TTTCTTCCCGGGTATAAATGAGGGTATCGTAAGCGGTATCCTGGTCTTCAGATCGACCACGTGGTTCACCAAAGTAGATACCCCCGGTCAGTTCTCTTATGACAACAAAATCAGCACCTTCCACAAGGTCCCGCCTAAGCGGTGATTTATGAAGAAGGGACGGAAATGTACTTACAGGCCTGATGTTGGCATAAAGGCCAAGCTTTTTTCTCATGGCAAGGAGTCCCTGTTCGGGGCGTACCTTAGCTTTGGGGTCATTGTCATATTTAGGGTCACCAATGGCTCCAAACAATACGGCATCTGAATTCATACAAAGCTGGTACGTATCGTCGGGGAAAGGATTACCGGTCTTGTCAATGGCACTGGCGCCAACCGGGGCGTTGGTAAAATGGAAATGGTGATTGAATTTTTTACCTATGGCTTCCAGAACTTTAACGGCCTGTTCAACAATTTCGGGTCCGATGCCGTCACCGGCTAATACTGCTATTTTTGCATCCATGAAAAAGCTTGTTTATGTTAGTTTGGTTGATGAAATGAGCATTCAACTTGTAAGACACGGTTCGACTACAAAATACAAAAAATGAAATATCATTTTCATGCATTCTTCCCGGCCGGCGACTTTTGTTTTCCGGATTCACTCCCGGACTCATATCCTGTTCCGTTCTCCACCATGGTCTCGATAAGGTTAAGCATCCTGAGCGTACCTTTGATAGCTGCAATAGTCTGATCGGAATCGAGTCCCCGGGTTTTAAAAGCTTTGCCGTTAAAATCCCAGGTAATCATACATTCCACCAGGGCATCGGTCTTACCACCCGGAGGTATGGTAACGATATAATCTTTGAGTACCGGCCTGCTCTTATCCAGTCGGGCATAGATCCGCCACAGGGCCTTCATAAAGGCATCGTACTGACCATCACCGGAAGCCGTTTCCTCGTATACCATGTCGTCGATCTCAATGCTGAGTGTAGCCATGGAACGCAGTCCGGCGGCTACCGAAAGTGAATAATTCCGGATCTTTATTTTATTGTCTATGCGTTCACTCTTCAGCACATCGGAAATGATGTAAGGCAGGTCTTCCTTGGTTACGGTTTCCTTTTTGTCGCCAAGCTCAATGACCCGTTCGGCTACCATTTTCATCTCGTTCTTGTCGAGCCTCATGCCGAGTTCCTCCAGGTTTTTCATGATACTGGCGCGACCCGACATTTTACCCAGGGCATACTGCCTCTTCCTTCCGAAACGCTCGGGGAGGAGGTCATTGAAATACAGGTTGTCCTTTTGGTCGCCATCGGCATGAATACCGCTGGTTTGGGTAAAGACATTTTCCCCGATAAGAGGTTTGTTAGCCGGTATGCGTACCCCGCTAAACGATTCAATAAGCTTGCTCACCAGGTAAAGCTTTTCTTCCCTTACACTCAGGTCATATTTCAAATGGTCTTTTATGATACCGATCACACTCGATAGGGGAACGTTCCCGGCACGTTCACCCAGCCCGTTAAGGGTAGTATGGATACCGTTGATGCCGGCGGATATAGCTGAATAAACATTTGCCGTGGCCAGGTCATAGTCGTTATGGGCATGGAAATCAAAATTCAGGAACGGATAACGCTGCCTCATGTCGAGACACATGTCGTATGTTTCCTTATGATTCAATATACCGAGTGTATCCGGAAGCATAAAACGGTCTATGCCTTCATCCTTCAGGTTCTCGAGCATATAATACACATAGCCGGGCGAATTTCTCATCCCGTTGGACCAGTCTTCCAGGTAAATATTCACCCTGATGCCCATTTCATTAGCATGCTTCACGACCTCTTTGATATCGGCGATATGCTGATCGGGAGTTTTGCGCAACTGGTGTTCGCAATGCTTCAGGGAACCCTTGGTGAGAAGATTAATGACCCTGCCCCCGGCATTGGCAATCCATTCGAGTGATACCTTACCGTCGACAAAACCAAGGACTTCTACCCTGTCGAGATATCCATGTTCACCTGCCCAATCGAATATCATCCGGGCACCGTTAAACTCGCCCTGTGAAACCCGGGCAGAAGCTACTTCAATGCGGTCGATATTCAGGTCTTCCACTAGTAATTTGGCAATCTTGAGCTTTTCTTTAGCTGTGAATGACACGCCCGAGGTCTGTTCACCGTCGCGCAGTGTCGTATCCATTATCATTATCTTCATGACGTCCTGTTTTTCATTATCCCGGCTTTCCGGGTTTGATCTGGAGATCCGGCCTGCAGGTGTGATGTTGTTATGTTGACGGGACCGGATTTTAAGCTGCCGTTAATGATCAGTACCGGCTTTCCTCATAAGCTACAATCTTGTCCTTTATGCTTAACAGGTAATCGATATCATCGTAACCGTTGAGCAGGCATTCTTTTTTATACGGATTGATGTCGAAGGCTTCCTTTTCACCGGAAGAGATAATGGTGATCTCCTGGTTTACAAGGTCAACCTTAAATTTAGCAGCCGGATCCTCTTCGATGGTTTTAAAGATCTTTTCGAGGAACTCTTCGGAGACCTGGACAGGTAAAACACCGTTATTAAGCGCATTATTTTTGAAAATATCAGCAAAAAAACTTGATACCACCACCCTGAATCCATAGTCGTGGACGGACCAGGCCGCATGTTCACGGCTTGAACCACTGCCGAAATTCTTTCCTGCCACCAGGATTTCCCCGCTGTATGAAGGATCATTAAGAACGAAATCAGCTTTAGGCCGGTTATTTTTATCGTACCGCCAGTCCCTGAACAGGTTCTCGCCAAATCCCTCGCGGGTAGTTGCTTTAAGGAAGCGTGCCGGGATGATCTGATCGGTATCCACGTTTTCAATTGGCAACGGTACGGCGGTTGATTCAATCGTTACAAATTTATCTGAAGGCATGTCGTTTCTTTTAAATATTAACACTTACATTAATGTAGCCGGATTGACGATCTTACCCGTAACGGCAACGGCAGCAGCAGTGAGCGGGCTGGCCAGCATAGACCTTGCTCCCGGACCCTGGCGGCCTTCAAAGTTCCGGTTAGAAGTGGTCACAGCCAGTTTGCCTTCCGGTATTTTATCATCGTTCATGGCCAGGCAGGCTGAACACCCTGGCTGGCGCAGCTTGAAACCGGCTTCTTCCAATACCTGGGTGATACCTTCGCGGTTGGCTTCTTCTTCCACCTGTTTCGAGCCGGGAACAATCCAGGCCGTGATATTACCGGCTTTCTTCTTGCCTTTGACAAAGGCAGCCACCTCCCTGAGATCTTCAATCCTGCCATTGGTACACGACCCCACGAATACATAGTCGACCGGTTTGCCAAGAACGGTGTCCCCGGGTTTAAAACCCATATACGCCAACGATTTTTTGAATGAAGCACGGTTGGCTGGTGCCACTTCATCCTCGGTGGGGATATGATCGCTGATCCTGATACCCATACCAGGATTTGTCCCATAGGTTATCATGGGCTGTATATCGGCTGCATCGTAATGATATTCCTTGTCGAACACGGCGTCATCATCGGTCCTGAGAGCATCCCAGCGGGCCATGGCTTTGGCAAAACCTTCAACCTTGGGTGCATATTTCCGGCCTTTGATATAATCGTAGGTCGTCTGGTCGGGTGCAATGATCCCACCACGGGCACCACATTCAATGCTCATGTTGCAAATAGTCATCCGGCCTTCCATAGAAAGACTGCGTATTGCCGATCCGGCATATTCTATGAAGTAACCCGTACCCCCGCTGGCCGTCAGCTTAGATATGATGTAGAGGATCACATCCTTTGCTGTAACGCCCCTGGCGAGGTCACCTTCAACATTGATCCGCATCTTCTTTGGCTTTGGCTGAAGAATACACTGGGTGGCCAGAACCATCTCGACTTCACTGGTACCAATCCCAAAGGCTACGCTGCCAAATGCACCATGCGTTGAAGTATGACTGTCGCCACATACAATGGTCATCCCCGGTTGGGTGATGCCGAGCTCAGGACCAATAACATGAACAATCCCCTGAAACGGATTATTCAGCCCGTAGAGCGTGATCCCATGCTTTTCACAATTCTCGGTCAGTTTGTCGACCTGGAACTTCGAAAGCTCATCCTTGATGGGTAAATGCTGATCGACCGTTGGTACGTTATGGTCAGGGGTGGCAATGGTCTTATCCGGGCGAAACACGCTTATCCCTCTCTTGTCAATACCTGAAAAAGCCTGCGGACTGGTGACCTCATGAATAAAGTGCCTGTCGATATAAAGCACACTTGGGCCCCCTTCAATTTCATCAACCACGTGGGCATCCCATACTTTGTCGAATAGTGTTTTTCCTGCCAATGTTCTGTCTTTTAAAATTCTACAAAAAATCAATTTTTCGTTCCGGAGACCCGCCATCAACTGTTATGTGCCGGTTTTTCCGTTCTCTGCCTAAACTGAGGCTGTCTGCCTTCAGTCCGGTGAGCAAAAATGTTTATGCGGAGCAGGCAAAGCCGGGCGTCAATGAATCCCTTTTTTCTTTGCGTTCTCCGCATCTGCCATGCAACATGGTCTGAACAGTTTTCCTGCAGTCCAGCGGTCATCATTAGTAACGGTTCACAGCCGAAAGTGTTTACCCGTCAATGACAATTGCACGACATACCGATCTGCAAAGATAACAAACTTCTTATACTTTCTAACCGGTTATCTGGTAGTGATATTATAAATTAACACAATTTTATCTTTTTTTCAATCAAATTCATATTTTCTGCCGGTTTGAAATTAGAATATCGGTTATTCTGCAGAAACCCATAACCGGCGGATTTATCAAAATGATTTTATTACTTTTACCAGTCCAAACGAATAGCAAAAACATAAATTAGTTTACAATGAAGCCTCTTATCCCAATACTGGTATTATCTCTCTCCTTCCTGATCTCATGTAAAAACAGGGCTCCTATTACCACGCCCGGGAATGAAATACCGGAACAATTCAGTCCGTCGGCAGAAAACCAGGCTTCCCCATCGGTACAGGACACTGACCAGGCATTGCGTGATGCTGCTTTCGAAGGCAACTTACAGGCGGTTAAGCAACTTCTATCCGGGAAAGCTGATGTTACCTCAACCGATGAAGATGGCCGAACGGCTCTCATGCTGGCTTCTTATAATGGTTATACCGATATTGCAAAATTGCTTGTTACATCGGGGAGCCGGGTTAATGAACTTGACAAAGAGGGCCGCAATGCCTTAATGTACGCTTCAACAGGCAACTTCCCCGAAACGGTTAGTCTTTTACTTAATAACGGGGCAAAAATCAACATCGCCGATACAAAGGAACATTTTACCGCACTCATGTTTGCGGCTTCAGAAGGCCAGGCTAAGGTGGCAGAAATACTGCTCCAACACGGAGCCGACCCTTCCATGAAAGACGTCGACGGCGACACTGCTTTGAGTTTTGCCCGCCAGAATAAACATGAAGAAGTGGCAAAGCTTCTTGAATCGTGGCATAAATAACCTGGTCAACCTGCAGCTGCTTCAGCTCCAAAGTCCGGCAAGCGCGAAATTAATAAACTAAAATCAGGCAGGCATTTCCAAATGAAGTAATTTCATTCCTTCTCCTTCGTGCACTTCATTAAATGATGTGTATTTGTAACCATCAGATATACAGCATAACCAAATTAATGCCTCTATACCCCACCGTATTCAGGCATTGACAGGCTTCTTCCTGGTCACCGGAATTCAAACAGCTAACGGTCACCTTGCGGGTATTCACTTCTTTTTGATTTCAGGTTTATGAATACGTCCGCATCTTTTGAACTGGTATTTTTCCGGGCTTATACAATTGTTACTACTCCGCGGGGTAATA
>DASQZK010000648.1:0-5245 GCA_035638735.1 Bacteroidales bacterium | reverse complement strand
ATTTATTAATGGGATGCTGGAAGGGCATAATGGAAAGGTAGGCACGACAAGGGAATCTTCAGATCCGGGTTATTCACCCTTTAATGTCTATATGCAGCCTGTAACCGATACGCTGGATATTACGATTCATGTTTCCAACTTCGATCACCGGAGGGGCGGGTTCTGGAAAGTCATGAATTTGGGAGAGGCATCCATGATTCACAAACGTTCGGTAGTCAAGGCGTTGATCGTCTATCTTTCTCTGGGTTTCCTGCTGTCGTTTATTTTGTTTTTCCTGTCGTTTTACCTGATATTCCCCCGGAACAGAACCCCGATTTTTTTTGCGCTTATGCTTGCCGGTATTTTTCTCCGCCTGGTAGCTACCAATTTTTTTCCATTTCACCTGTTGTTTGGTTCATCGTGGTTGTGGCTGATAAGGGTTGAATACCTTAGTACATATATAACCTTTTGTTTTGGTATGTGGTACTTGTATTCATTGTATCCTTCGGGGCGCCTGTATAAACTTACCATGGTAAATTCGGTGATGTCGGCCGGCTTCATACTCTTGATCCTGTTTACCGGAGTAAGGCTGTTCTCCTGGTCGATGATTTACCTTCAGCCGGTTGCTGTGCTTTTCCTTATCTTTTACCTGGTTGCATCATTTCAACGCATGGTAAAGAATCCGGAAGGTAATATACTTTTCTTTGCCGCCTTGTTGTTGTTTATCCTTGCTCTTCTTAACGACATCTTCCTGTCAAATTCTTGGCCGGCTATATCGGGAGGGTACCTGCTCCATTTTTCAGCCCTGTTTCTCGTTTTCGTGCAGGCTGTGACCATCATTCGTAAATGGGTTGAGGTTTATATTGATAAGGAACATTTGTTGGCGAAGAATGAATACATGAAGACTAACCTTGAGAACCTCGTTAAGGAGAGGACGCGGACACTCGACGAAAGGAATGCCGATATAAAAGCGAAGAGTAAGGAGATAACCTTGCAGAATGATGAACTCCAGAGAGAGATTGATTTTAAAAACCGGTTTTTCTCCATCCTGGCGCATGACCTGAGGGATCCCCTCTCGAGCATCAACCTGTATCTTGACATGGCCGCCAACAATATTCCATTAATCAAGAGAAAGGACTTGCTTGACTCAACGGCAGGTATTGCACGCTCAGTATTAAACCTTGTCGAAAACCTGCTGTTCTGGGGTCGAAGCCAGGGTAAACAGTTATCACTAAACCCCCAGAAATGCGACATCCATGAGGTACTCAAAGACGCCTTAAAGCTGCTGGGGGAAACAGCCAGGCAGAAAGGCATCAATCTTTTTGTGGTCACGTCCAATACAACGGAGATTGAATGTGACAGGCAGATGTTGATGATCATCCTGCGGAACCTCATTTCAAACGCTATAAAATTCAGTCACCGGGGTAACGATGTCATGATATCAACCGAAAATAATGAGACCGGCCTGGTGATTAAGGTAGAAGACAGGGGTATAGGCATGAGCGAAGAACAGATTGAAGCCGTTTTTTCTGATGATCTGCCAGAATCGACGTACGGTACCGGGAATGAAAAAGGCACGGGGCTTGGCCTGAAACTTTGTTCCGATATTGTACGACTTCACCAGGGGAATATGACCATTGAAGGCCGCGAGGGCGGGGGCACGCGTTTTACAGTCACACTGCCTTTAATAGCCACCTCTAAAAAATGATGACTGATAAAACGGTCAGGCTTCTTTTCTTTTTATTTACGGCCCCGGCGAAGAAAAAAATAGTGCCTGTTAAAGGGACATAAGGCTGGACAGGGAAAGGAGAACGGGACTATTTGACCTCAATAACGTGAAAGGGGATTTCGATCATCGACCTTAGATCGTTGCCGAGTTCCTGCATCGATTCATCATCGTAATCGAAATGCCAGTATATAACAACGTCGTTGCCTTCCAGGTAAAAATCGTTAAACCGGGCCAGAAAATTGGTGATATATTTTTTGGAGCCGCTGTTGATGTATTCGAGATGAAACCTTAACTCGGTCTTCCCGGAAGGGTGTTCTATATAGGACTGTACTTCATGCAGAAGAGGCAAAAAGAAATCAAACGCATCTTCTGGTATCGATCGCCCCTTTATCTCAAATACCCCGTTTTCAACCGTAATACCCGGGGTGCTTTTTGTCCCTTCAATATACATGACCTTGGTTTGTTTCAGCCGTAAAGATAAAAAAAACGGGAAATAATCTGAAATCGGGACCTAATTTCAACGTGAAAACAAATTAGGCTTCTCAAACTCGAAAAGAGTAGGATAGTCTTCATCAAATTTTTTGAGAATCTCTGAGATGATCGTTTCCCTCATAAACTTGGATTTGTTATCAACCTTGTATTTCCTGCAGTAGGCTTCTATAGCCTTCATTTCCCGGTTATTGAAAAGTATGGAATGCCGGTTCTTTCTCAGCAGGTCTTTTTCTCTTGGGGTCCTTCCTTTCACGATCGAAGAGTTAGTTTGGCCTTAAAAATAGGCATTTCCCGGTGTCGGAGTGTTCCAAACCTCAGCTAAAGAATTAACAAAATACTAACAAGTAAGTGAGGGTGCGCCCCGACGGTGCATTATATATCGTACCTGATGATCCGGTAGATGCCTTTGGGGGTGACAATGCCGAGGAGCCAGGTGAGTATGACGGCTAAGATGCACAAGGCAAAAAAACCATGCGACCATTGCCGGAAATGATTTTGCATCAGCCAGCCGGCCAGAAGCATCGTAGCAATGAATATGGTGAGCCGTACAATAAAGCCGGTATTAAACCTTAGCCTGAAAACTGCCCTGGTCAGGAGAATTTGTCCGAACGCATAAAATCCCTGCGATGATACACTGGCTATAGCTGCTCCCAAAGCTTTGTACCTGGGGATCAGGATCAGGTTAAGACCCAGGTTCAACACCACGGTCGTGGCAGCCAGTATGTTGAGTTGTTTTAGACTGCCATTGGCAGTAAGAAGCGTACCAAAAATATACGAAGTTGAAATGAAGGTGAAACCAAAGATGAGTATTCGGTAAACAGAAGACGAAAAATCAACGTGCTCGTGGTATAGCAGACCAATGATGTCTTTGCTGAAAAAAAGGGAAACCAGGGCCAGGGTGATAGCCGGAATGATAACGAGTGAATACGATAGCTTAAGCATTTCTCCAACAGGTTGTTCCAGCTTTATCATCTTCGAAAAGATGGGCAGTAGCAGGCCTGCAAACAGGAAGGCAAACATGGAAGCTGCATCCAGTATCCTGAAGCCCTGGGCATAGATCCCTGCCTGGATATCTCCGTCGGGAAGCATTTTAGCCATCATTACGCTGTCGACACGGTTAAAAAACGACATCAACAGGATCAAAATAGCGAACGGGTAGCTCTGTTTGAGGATCTCCACACCATACCGCCACTTAAAACGCAGCCTGATCTGTCCTGTGTGGGAGAGAACAATGATCAGCGCAATAACAGCCGTAACGACATACGATACGGTTTGAGCAAAGATGAACCATTCCAGTCTGAAAGGTTTGTCGGTGACGTTACCCCAGAGCAGAATACCACATATCAGGATCATCAGCGTCCGGTCGGTTACCGAAAGAAGGCTGTCGGTACGGAAATAGTGAAGGCCGCTGATATTTGACCGCAGATACAGGATAAATGATAGCAGAAACTGGTTGAACACCAGCACACCCAATATTTTGAAACGCAAGGCATCATAACCAAGGATCAAACCGGCAATAAAGACAATGATGGCATATACAACCGCCAGTGCCAGTTTGAGAGGGACTATTTTTGAGAGATGCTCTCCCACCAGCTCATGATTCCTGGCAATGCTGCGGTTGTTGAAATTAATAATGCCGGCATCAAGGAGAATATTCAGCAATATGGAGAGGCTGAAAAGAGAAAAGTAAAGTCCATATTCGCCGGCGCCAAGCACATTCTGTACCTTCCTGTCAATACCAAACATCCAGAAAGGCTTGATGAGCAGGTTCAGGAATATCAGGAGTGCCAGGTTTGTGACAAATTTCCGTTTCAAGTCAATGTGTTTTAGAAACCGGTCAGGAGCAATATCATTTCCGGATCCGGGCTCCGTTCAGATGGATTTTTATGAAACGAAGATAGTCAACAAAGTTAAATCCGGTGTCTTTTCAGACCAAAAGCATCGCATTTTCGTTTTAATCGTCGAATTTCTACCTTTAGCCCCATCAAAAACGATGAGATGCGTATTGCGGTAAACACCCGTTTATTACTGAAAGACAGACTCGATGGTATCGGCTGGTTTACCTATGAGACCATGCGGAGGATTACCGGGGATCATCCCGGGCATGACTTTATTTTTTTATTCGACAGGCCGTATCACCCTGGATTTATTTTCTCGGAAAATGTGAAGCCGGTGGTCGCAGGTCCGCCATCCCGGCATCCGGTTCTCTGGTATCTTTGGTTTGAACATACTGTTCCGGGCCTGCTAAAAAGAGAAAAAGCCGACGTGTTCATATCTCCTGACGGCTACCTGTCATTAAACACCCGTGTGCCATCAGTACCAGTTATTCACGACATTAATTTCTTACACCGTCCCGGCGATCTGCCCCTGAGTTCAAGATGGTATTATAACCACTATTTTCCTAAATTTGCCGCCGCTGCAAAAAAAATCGGGACGGTTTCTGAATATTCAAAGTCCGATATTTGTGGAAATTACAATATAGACCCGTCAAAAATCGATGTTCTTTATAATGGTGTCAACGAGAATTACGTTCCGCTCGATGCTTTAGAAAAAGCAAAGATCAGGACAGAACTGACCGGCGGACTTCCCTATTTCGTTTATATCGGCACGCTTCACCCGCGGAAGAATATTCCCGGCATGCTGAAGGGATATGATATCTTCAGGAAACGTTACGGGAAGCCATACAGGATGGTGATCATTGGCGAAAAGATGTTTATGACCGAAGAAATTGACCGTACACTGGCGGCAATGGAATATAAAGAGGAAGTGATCTTTACGGGCCGGTTGGACCCGGAAAAATTACACCGGGTTTTAGCTTCCGCCGTAGCAATGACGTTTGTACCGTTTTTTGAAGGATTCGGGATTCCCATGATTGAGGCGATGAAATGCGGCATTCCCGTCATTGCGTCGAATGCTACTTCTCTGCCGGAAATTTCGGGAGGTGCGGCGCTTCACTGCGCTCCGGAAGATATTGAAACAATGGCGGGAAATATGCTAAGGGTAGCCGGTGATACTTCTTTACAAAAAGAACTCGCAGAAAAAGGG
>DASQZK010000647.1:0-5083 GCA_035638735.1 Bacteroidales bacterium | reverse complement strand
ACATTAACGTCACCAATACTACCAGCACCATTCTCATTCTCTTCATGTCTCCAAACTATTTATCGGTAACAAAAATATTCATCACAAACAACTGTTATCCGTATAGCCCTCAACCGGTTACCGGTATACAGCCAGGCAAATATATGGCTTTTTGCCGTTACTCTGCCACCAAACCGTCAATTAATATCGAAAGCCGGATCGGCCATTGACAGCAGGTTGATCATGTGATCATACTCTTCCGACGACAGGTCATTGGCATAATAATTTATCGGATTGACCTTCCGTCCATTAACTATAACCTCGTAATGTAGGTGAGGAGCTGCCGACAAGCCGGTAGACCCGACAAGCCCGATCACATCACCCCGTTTGACCTTCTGACCGGGTTCCACAAGAATCTTATACAGATGGCCATAGAGGGTCTCGTAACCAAAACCATGATCGATCATAATTTTATTACCATAACCTCCACCGGTCAGGGCAGCCTGGATAACCGTCCCGTCGGCAGTTGCATAGACCCTGGTACCCCGTGGGGCTGTCAGGTCAATACCTTCGTGCATTTTCCGAACCTTTAGTATAGGATGCATCCGAATGCCAAAGGCAGACCCGAACCTGACAAGGTCCTTGATACTTATCGGCTGTATTGCCGGACGGGCGGCAAGCCTTTTTTCTTTTGTCCTGGCCATCTCAATCACCTCGTCATACGACTTCGACTGAATAACAAGTTTCTTGGCTATGATATCCAGATCGCGCCCTAAAGTGGATATGTCGTTAGTGTACCTGGTCTGCCTGTATATCTTGAAAGGTTCATTACCACCATATCCGGCACCCCTTTTGGAAGCAGGCAACGGGTCTACCTCAAAGTAGGTACGGTAAATGTTATCATCGTTATACCGAATATCGTCAAGGATATTCCCGAGCCGGCCCATATTTGCCTTCAACAGGCTTACCTTCATGAGAATATCGGCCTGTTGCTCGGTGAGTGATTTGATGCCGGGCGTTTCAAGGCGGTTATTCCAGGTGTAAAACAGGCCGGCAAAAAAGATGGTGGTGAGCATACAAAAACCACTGATCGAAGAAGCTTTTGTCGGGTAGAAGCAACTACCCTCTCAAACTTCAGAGTTTTTGGATTGAAACGGAATTTTTCAGAAGCCATAAGCAGGAAGAATACATTATATTATTAATCGAATGACTGTCCCGATTTGACGGAAAGTTCAATCATCCTGTTGTATGCCTCAGGATCAAGATCAAGGAAAAAATAATTCACCGGATTCACCGCTTTATCATTCAGCAGTACCTCATAATGAAGATGGGGAGCAACTGAGAGCCCGGTATTCCCAACCAGTCCGATAACATCACCACGTGTAACCTTCTGTCCGTACCTTACTTTAATCTCATCAAGATGACTATAACTGGTTTTATAGCCATAACCATGGTCGATCACTACGGCATTACCATGCCCCCGGCCTGTCCGGTCGATATCTGCCACTTTACCGTTGCCGGTGGCAAAAACCTCGGTGCCTGTCGGTGCCGTGAAATCAATACCTTCATGAAACTTTTCTATTTTATAGATCGGATGCATGCGATATCCGTAGCCCGAAGCCAGCCTGGTAAGATCACGATTTTCCAGGGGCTGAATGCCGGGAATACTCGATAACATTGATTTACGATGACCGGCATTGGATATAAGATTCTGATATTCTATCGATTGACGGTTGATAACGTGCATCGTCCCGTTCAACTCCATGGCAGTGCTGTCAACAATGCTCTGCGTGGATAGCTCAAGAAGATAACTGAAATCACGCGTGCCCGCATCAGTGGTATGACCGCCCAGCGGTTCTGTCTCAAAAATTGTCCGGTAGATGTTTTCATCAATATCTTTGAGCTCCTTCAACACCGTGTCTACCCGCTCATACTTCTGCTTAAGTATCATATAATCCTGCGTTAGCGCCACATTTTCCTGCCTGACTTCCCGTTCCCGCGGAGTGTCAAAAAGAAGAGAATACAAAACAACAAATGCCAGTGCGATAAACATACTGGCCATAACGTAAACTACAATTCTTAATGTTTTGTTTTTGAGATTATTATCTAGCTGTTCGTAGTGAAGTCTTTGCGGATCAAATATATACTTGTTACGACTCATCAAAACCTGTTTTGATGGCTAAAATACTAAAAAAAGCTGTAGATGATAATTTACCCCTGATTAATTATTAACCTGTGCAGTTATTTTATCAAACTCGTTGGCTGACAGATTTTCGTAAAAATAATACAGTGGATTGAGTGGCTTGTGATGATAGCGGACTTCATAGTGCAGGTGTGGCCCGGTTGATCTGCCGGTACTACCAAGTTCACCAATCAACTGACCGCGTTTTACCTTTTCACCTTTAGTGACCAGTATCTTGCTCAGGTGGCCGTACCTGGTAGCATATCCGAAGCCATGATCGAGTTCAATTTCCCTGCCATAACCGTAAAGACTCAACCTGGCAATAGTTACAACACCGTCGCCCGTCGCATAAACTTTCAAACCGACGTTCCCTGCCATATCAAGCCCGGCATGCATCCTCTTTGCTCCGGTAAACGGATCCCTCCGGTAACCAAAGGTTGATGTAAGCCAGTACCTGTCACCTGGTGACAAAGGCTGAATGGATGGCTTATGCGAAATAAAAGCCTGCTGTTCACGGGCTTTGACATAAAGGTCTTCAAGGGATTTCGACTGTATCCTTGCTTTGGTTGATAGTTTTTCAAGCTTCCGCGCTGTATTGGAAACAATCTTTTCATTATGTGAGAAAAGCATGCCCTCATAATTCTCAGAACCCCCGAAACCAGCTTCACGTACAGAACTGGGAATGGGCTTCATGTCGAAAACACTCCTGTACATCTCGTCATCCCTGAGCTGAATGTCTGCCAACAGCCTTTCGGCAGCATTGATCGAATCGTTCAACTGCTCATAAGTACCCCGAAGTTCCGCGTTCCGCTCAGTAAAATATTTGATACGGGGTGAGTCAAACTTTTTATCAAGCAGTAAACGGCCACCTGCAGCAATGCCCAACAGGGCAACAACGCAGATGATGCCATTCCGGATTTTTACCCGGAGAGGCAAACGCACCTTTTCAAAAAGTAAGGTTTCTGGATTAAGAAAGTATTTCGTTCTAAACATGCCTGAAATCAATGCTTACAAATAAAGTGACCGATGAGTCGCTCAAATGTAAATTAAATAAATTAATTTTACAACCTCGGAAACTGTGGTCCTGCCTATTTTACAGGCATTGCAGAAAATAGGTTACACATTGTATACAATTTTTACTCATTTTAAATAAGGAAATAGTATGACGTCAAATGAGATCAGAAAGTCCTTTCTCAGATTCTTCAACGACAAATCACACGAGATCGTGCCTTCGGCTCCCATGGTAATAAAGAATGATCCCTCACTGATGTTTACGAATGCAGGGATGAACCAGTTCAAGGATATTTTCCTGGGACAGGCAGCCCCGGAAAAACCCCGTGTGGCAAACAGCCAGAAATGTCTGCGTGTTTCGGGAAAACATAATGATCTTGAGGAGGTTGGACACGACACCTATCATCATACTATGTTCGAGATGCTTGGTAACTGGTCTTTTGGCGATTATTTCAAGAAGGAAGCCATTGGCTGGGCTTGGGAATTTCTTACTGACGTTCTGAACATCGACCCCGGGCGGTTGTATGTTACGGTTTTTGGCGGCGATGACAAGGACGGTCTCTCGCTCGATAAAGAAGCCATGGATATCTGGAAGCAGCACGTGCCGGAAAGCAGTATACTCACCGGTTCAAAAAAGGACAATTTCTGGGAGATGGGCGATACAGGTCCATGCGGACCCTGTTCGGAAATACATGTGGACCTGAGGAGCAACCAGGAGCGCGAAGCGCTCGACGGCAGTGAACTGGTCAATAGCGACAATCCGCTGGTCATTGAAATTTGGAACCTCGTTTTTATCCAGTATAACCGAAAGGCAAACGGAAAACTTGAGGCACTTCCCAACAGGCATGTCGATACCGGGATGGGCTTCGAAAGGCTCTGCATGGTTGTCCAGGGTAAACTGTCGAACTACGACACAGATATCTTCCAGCATCTAATCGGAAAAATTTCTGAGTTTACAGGCATACCCAAAAACGAAAGTAAAGAAACGACTATAGCCATGCGTGTGATTGCCGACCATCTGCGCGCCATATCCTTCGCTATCGCCGATGGTCAGCTGCCTTCCAATGTGAGAGCAGGATACGTGATCAGGCGCATTCTCCGCCGTGCTGTCCGTTATGCCTATACGTTCCTGAAACAGGATCAGCCCTTCATCCACCGGCTTGTGCCGGAGCTGGTCCACATTATGGGTGACAGCTACCCCGAGCTGGCAGCGCAACAAGGGTTAATCGAAAAAGTCATGCGTGAGGAAGAAGCCTCTTTCCTCAGAACACTCGACAAGGGTATTAGCCTCCTCGACCAGATCATCAGGAAAACACTGGATGAAGACCAAGATAAAATAAGTGGTAAAATTGCTTTCGAACTCTACGACACCTATGGCTTCCCACTCGACCTTACCGAACTGATCCTTAAAGAGAACCATCTTGGCATCATTCCCGGCGGCTTTGAAAAAGAGATGGCGAAGCAAAAGTCACGATCTAAAGAAGATGCTGCTAAAGAAGCCGAAGACTGGGTTATCCTTTCGGACCAGGAAAACAGGGAAACCGGTTTTGTCGGCTATGAAACACTTGAAACACCTGTTAAAATTACGAGGTACAGAAAGATCAGGCAAAAAGGCAAAGACCTCTACCAGCTGGTTTTCGACCATACGCCATTTTATGCCGAAAGTGGCGGCCAGGTAGGCGACTCCGGCATCATTGAGAATAGCAGTGAAAAGATCCACCTGGTCAACACCATTAAAGAACATAACCTTACGGTTCACATTGCGAAAAAGCTGCCCGCCGATCCGGAAGCTGAATTTATGGCCAGGGTGAACCGCGATCTTCGTATCAGTACAGCCAATAATCATACGGCTACCCACCTTCTTCATAATGCACTCAGAAAAGTGCTGGGTAAACACGTGGAACAAAAGGG
>DASQZK010000646.1:0-2570 GCA_035638735.1 Bacteroidales bacterium | reverse complement strand
TTTTTGTTTTTCAATTGCGTTCACATTGAACTATGGCAAAATAAATCATCACGTGTTAGGTATATCTGAATGGTAGGTTATTTCTATTTTAATTAAAGGCGGGTAATTTTAAGGTTGTCTTAAGTCAGGGTGAACTTATCGTAAATGAGTGAAAGTGAAGTTGTTTTAATTGGGCGGCATGCCTGTGATATACCTGTGGAGAGTCGCACGCGGCGCTACCCCTGACCCCTTAAAGGGGAACCTCCGGCGCACACCCTCGTACCGTCGTCCCCTCTTCCCAAAAATTCTCTAAGTGTCCCTTGTGTCCTTCGTGTCTTTGCGTCTGACAGGAAGTGTAATTATTAAACCTGACAGGTTTGTAAGCTTCATGCCTTACCCCAACATCGCCAACATCTTCTCGACCACGTTTTCGGCCCCTTCGCCGATTTGTGCGATGGTAGCATCGAGCATATAACATGGTGTTGTCACCACCTTGTATTTCTCGTCGACGACTACCTGGCCATGCGAGGTCTTTGTATGTTTGGCGCCTGCTTTTTCGATGCCTTCGATGGTTTCGGCATCATCGCCGATGGTGAGGGTTACATCGCCAAGAACTTTAGCCAGGATTACGGGGGAAATGCACAATGCTCCTATGGGTTTTCCTGCTTTGACCATGTCGCGGATACAGGTTTCTACTTCTGGAAGAACGTAAGCATCCGGGCCGTCGTACGCCCAGGTTGACAGGTTTTTTGCAGCTCCGAAGCCGCCGGGAAAAATGATGGCATCGTAGCCGGAAGCATCAAATTCGATGAGCCTTGTAATTTTACCTCTTGCAATGCGCGCGGATTCGACGAGGACATTACGGCTTTCCTGCATCGCTTCACCAGTAAGGTGGTTAATGACATGGTGCTGAGGCACATCGGGGGCGAAGATGTCATATTCGGCACCGTGTTTTGAGATGGCATACAGGGTAAGTGTAGCCTCGTGGATTTCAGAACCATCATAGACTCCGCAGCCGGACAGTACAACGGCAAATTTTTTTGACTTACTCATAATTTGGGTTATTTTTATTTCATTATGTTAATGTAATCAGTGGGCCGGGGTTTAAACACCCCTTACGCTCTCTAAATAAAGAAACGTGTGAAGCGGACTTTTGTTGGCATAGTCATTCAACCTGACGAATCGTTCAGACAGCATTTTAACCGGATTAAATCGGTCCTGTCTGATGAAAAAATTCGCTGGGCCGATCCCGGCCATTTTCACCTGACCCTTCATTTTTTTGGTGATACCCGGGAGAAGGATATCGGGGTCATCCCGAATGTTATTGAAGATGCGACAGTTGGTTTCTCACCGTTTCTCATAACTGTTTCAGGGCTGGGCCTCTTCCGGAGTCTTAAACATCCCCGCGTTCTTTGGGCCGGCCTTCACCATAACGGGGTTCTGAGCGAGCTGAGAAATAAGCTTGAAAAAGGGCTGATGTTACACGGTTTTGATGGCGAGAGCCGGCCTTTTCGTCCCCATCTCACCCTGGGAAGGATGAAGTGTGTGAAAAATACGGGCCGGCTTTCACAGTTGCTGGACGGTTACAGCCATACCGATTTTTTTGACTTCACTGTCAGTGAGCTGGTTTACTTCGAGAGTATACTCAGTCCGGGAGGATCAGTTTACAGGAAGTTGTCCGGTTACGAACTCGGACGGTGATACTTCAGACACCCCTGCCCCTGAAAATGGTCAGTACAGTATAAAGAAGAATTTTCAGGTCTACGAAAAGAGACATGTTTTCAATATAGAGGATGTCGTATCTGAGTCGCTTGACCATCTGTTCCACATTCTCGGCATAGCCGTATTTTACCTGTCCCCAGGAGGTAATGCCTGGTTTTACCTTGTGAAGGTGTGTATAATGGGGAGCGGCTTTAGTGATCTGGTCGATGAAGTGTTTGCGCTCAGGCCTGGGACCGACGAGCGACATTTCGCCGCGCAAAACATTAATAAAATTGGGAATTTCGTCCAGGCGGTATTTACGCATGAACCGGCCAAAACGGGTAAGCCGGTTATCCAGTTTGCTCGACAATTTGGGGCCGTCTTGTTCGGCGTTGACATACATCGAACGAAATTTCAATATCCGGAAGGGTTTCCCGAACCTGCCTATCCGCTCGTGTGAATAGAATACAGGGCCCGGCGACGACATCTTTACTCCCACGGCCAGGAACAGGAGCAGTGGAGCGCTGATGAGCAGAGCCGAACCGGCGATGAAATAATCGAGCAGTTGCTTGATGTTGGCCTGCCATACCGGCATCAGGTCGTGAGAGACCTGGATAAGTGGGGTGCCGAATAGCTGGGTCATCTTCACTTTACCGGCTAAAATATCGTCCATGTCAGGGATGGCTTTAACCACAACATCCCATAGGCTGAGCTTATTGAGGATTTTACCAAATTCTTTATGTTCAGAGGTCTCCAGTGCAATGATCACTTCCTCGATATCGTATTCCTTCAATACCTTTTCCAGATCGTCGAGATGTCCCAGGCGGGGCAGGTAATCGGAAAGCTGGTAGTGGGGTTTTTCATAAATGTTAATAAAGCCCACGATCCTG
>DASQZK010000645.1:0-9209 GCA_035638735.1 Bacteroidales bacterium | reverse complement strand
GTCGTCAATATAGGCAGCATGGGCGGTTTTCAGGGCAGTGTGAAATTTTCGGGTCTTTCACATTATAGTGCGTCCAAGGCCGCATTGGCTGTACTTACAGAATGCCTGGCTGTTGAATACAACCAGACGGGGATAGCGTTCAACTGTTTAGCCATCGGCTCGGTAAGCACCGGGATGCTGAATGAAGCATTCCCGGGGTACGATGCTCCTGTCAAGCCTGAAGACATGGCCGACTTCATTTACGATTTTGCCGTGAACGGGCATCGTTTTATGAACGGGAAGATTCTGCCGGTTGCTCTTTCAACACCTTGATAATGAAAATAATTACGAATACCGGGTAGTGATCAGGTTGTGGTATTTACCATGTTCTCCTCGGTGTATTCCTTGGGCTCCACATCTCCTTTAAGCACCATCAGTCCGTTCATGGCCAGTGCATGCATTTCGTCTTCTCCCGGATAAATGATTACCGGGGCGATAAAGGATACCATTTTCTTGATGTATTCAACCACCATCGGATTATTAGCAATACCGCCGGTAAGGATAATGCCGTCAACTTCTCCCTGGAGAACAGTGGCAAGTGCACCGATCTCTTTAGCGACCTGGTAAGACATGGCATCCTGGATCAGTCTGGCCCTTTCATCACCTTCCATCGCCATCAGCTCTATCTGGTAAGCACTGTTTGTTCCGAAATATGCCATCAGTCCGCCGTTGCCATTAATCATTTTTTTAACGTTTTCAAGATCGGAACCTTCCCTGAAGCATTCCTTTATCAGCTGACCTGCAGGAACCGTTCCTGTACGTTCGGGAGAAAAGGGGCCTTCACCGTCGAGGGCATTATTGACATCAATTACCCGTCCTTTCAGGTGGGCCCCGACAGAAATTCCACCACCCATGTGAGCGATGATCAGGTTCAGATCCTCGTATTTTTTATTTAAAAGCCGGGCATACGACCGTGCGGTTGCTTTCTGGTTCAGGGCGTGAAATATGGACATGCGCTTGAACTCGGGATGACCCGAGATGCGGGCAACATCCATCATTTCGTCTACAACCACGGGGTCGGCAATGAATGCCCTGGCGTTAGGCAGGTTTTTAGCAATATCGTCGGCAATAAGGCCACCGAGGTTACTGGCATGTTCGCCCAGCACCCCTTCACGCAGGTCGCTTTTCATCCGTTCGTTGATGACATATATACCCGATTTTATCGGCCTGACAAGACCACCCCGGCCCACAACAGCTTCAATTTTATCCATTTCGATCTGGGCATGTGTCAACTCCTCCATGATGATGTCTTTACGGTAGCTGTATTGCTCAGAAACATGATCAAACCGGCAGAGTTCTTCAGTAGGATGCTGAATACTCTTGAGAAATACCACCTTTGTATTCGTGTACACGGCAATCTTTGTGGAGGTGGATCCGGGATTGATGGCCAGTATTTGTTTGAGTCCCATAGAATATAGTTTTAGATGGCTGCTGCCAATGCAATGGAATATAATTTACTTTCTTCACTGTCGGCGCGCGATGTCAGTACTATCGGGACGGCAGCACCGGTAACAATTGCTGCAGAAACGCCGTCGGAGAGAAAACTGATGGATTTATACAGGATATTTCCGCTGTTCAGGTCGGGAGCCAGGAGGATATCGGCATGGCCGGCAACACGTGATTGGATACCTTTGTGCCTGGCTGCTTCCTCCGAGATGGCATTGTCGAGTGCCAGGGGGCCGTCAACAATACAACCGTTGATCTGTCCACGCCGGTTCATCTGTGTAAGCACAGCTGCGTCGAGTGTTGAACCGATTTTTTCATTTACGGTCTCGAGCGGACATATAACGGCTACTTTTGGTTCTGAAATGCCCAGGGATAAAAAGACCGCGGCAGCATTCCTGATGATACCTGCCTTTTCATTAAGATCAGGAGCGATATTCATGGCTGCGTCGGTTACACCAAGTAGCTTATGATAGTGCCTGGTCTGGAAAATTGCCAGGTGGCTGAGTGTATCACTTTTCCGCAACCCTTTTTCCTTATCGAGAACGGCCCGTAGCAGGGGAGCAGTGGCCACCATGCCTTTCATCAGGATGTCGGCACCGCCTTCACGAATCAGTTCAACCGCTTTCACACATGAACGGGCAGGATCTTTCTCATCGATTATATTCACCTGGCTGAGATCGAAACCAATCTCAAGGGCGAGCTCTTTAATCCTGAGCGTATCGCCTACCAACACCGGGATGGCAATATCCAGTTCGCGGGCTTTCATCACTGCTTTAAGAACAGGCAGGTCTTCGGCGGCGGCAACAGCTATCCTGCGTGTCTCCCGCTTTTGGGCTCTTTCCCTGATCTCATCGAGTGATTTATATTCCATAGTACTAGTGTCTTTCGTTTATGATACGTTCGGTGTCGCTGGCAATAACATATTCTTCGTTGGTAGGTACCACCATGGCTATGACTTTTGAGCTCCCGGCAGAAATGATTTTTTCCTTACCCCTGACACCGTCATTAGCGCTTTTGTCGAATTCAAGGCCCATGTATTCAAAATCTTTGCAGATCTCTTCGCGGCTTTCAGGACCATTTTCACCCACGCCGCCGGTAAAGACGATGACATCCACGCCCCCCATGGCAGCAGCATACGCCCCGATATATTTCCTGATGCGGTAATGATACATATCCAGTCCGAGAATAGCCCTGTCGTTCCCGTCTGCAGCAGCATCTTCTATCTCACGCATATCGGACGATATCCCTGTAATTCCGAGCATCCCGCTGTGCTTATTGATCAGCGTATTGGCATTGTGTGAATCGATGCCTTCCTTTTGCATGATATAAATGAGCACTCCCAGATCGAGGTCACCGGTACGTGTTCCCATAATAAGACCTTCAACAGGTGTAAGTCCCATGGAGGTATCGACCGAATGACCCCCTTTAACGGCTGCAACCGAAGCCCCGTTACCCAGGTGACAGGTAATGATCTTCAGATCTTTGATGTCTTTCCCCAGGATTTCAGCAGCCCTTCCCGACACGAATTTGTGACTGGACCCGTGAAAACCATAGCGTCTCAGGGCATACTTGCTATAAAGGGAATAAGGGATGGCATACATATAGGCATGAGCAGGCATGGTCTGGTGAAAGGCTGTATCGAAGGTGCCGACCTGGGGGACATCGGGCAGGAGGTTCTGCATGGCATAGATCCCTTTGAGGTTCGGCGGATTATGCAAAGGGGCGAGGTCAATACACTCATTCATCTTTTCGATAACCTCATCGGTAATCAATACGCTGTCTTTGAACGTTTCGCCTCCGTGCACCACGCGGTGACCTACAGCGTCTATTTCGTCAAAACTCTTTAAGGATCCGTATTTTTCACTTTTAAGGATACCCAGGATATATTCAATGCCCTGCTGATGATCAAGAATCTCACCCTCGAGTTTTACCTTGGTTCCATCGCCGCGTTCATGCTTGATAAACGAACCGTGAAGACCTACTTTTTCGGCGACACCTTTTGCCAGAACTTCTGATTCTGCACTGTCAAAGAGCTGATATTTGATCGAGGAACTTCCACAGTTTAAAACAATAATTTTCATGCGTTCACAATTTGTTGAAACGCCCGTTTTCCCTTGAATGACAATTGGTAAGTACGGGAGGGGCTGTTTATATGTTAATGTTCTTTTAGGTTAACTATTTTTAGCCGGGCTCATACGTGGTTACGTCTTATTTAAATTCCGTAGCCTGGATAGCCTGGCTGATGATTTTGCCGTCTTCATATTTATAAAAACCCTTCCCGGTTTTGATGCCGTGATAGCCAGCCCTGACAAGTCGTTTCAGAATTGGTGAAGGCTTGTATTTCTGGAGCCCGAATTCGGCGTAGAGATTATCCATCCACTTGAGTAGTTTGTCGAGCCCGATCTTGTCGGCCATTTCGAAAGGACCGAAGAGCAGTCCGTATCCCATTTTCATAGTTGTGTCGATGCATTTGACCGATGCCACACCTTCCATCAGGGTTTCGCAAGCTTCGTTAATCAAGGTAACGATCAGCCGGCTGCTTACATGACCGGGAGATTCGTGAAGCGCTATCGGCGTCTTATCGATCATTTTGCAGAAGCGGAGAATGAAGTCGAAGGTGGCATCAGCGGTTTCCACGCCCCTTACCACTTCTACGATTTTGACAGAGGAGGCGGGGGCAATAAAATGCAGACCGATGGCTCTTCCCGGGTGTTTCAAAACACCGGCCAGATCGGAGATCATAAGGGTGGAGTTGTTCGAGGTTATGATCACATCATCGCCAATAACGGCCTCGGCTTTTTTAAAGACCTCTTTGCGGATCTCAATGTTAGTTCCCGGTTTGCGTGAATTAATAGATTCAATGACCAGGTCGGCATCCCTGATGTCGTTATAGTCTGTTGATCCTTTGATGCGGGAGAGAATGGCTCGTTTTTCACCTTCGGTGAGGCCCCATTTGTTAATGATTTCATCAAGCTGGTTCTCAATTTCCCGGTATACCTCTTTAATACGCTCTTCAGAAACGTCGATAAATACAACTTCCATGCCCTGCTGGCTTACCAGGCGGCTGATTTCCTGCCCCATGGCACCGCAACCTATCACCGCAACCTTCTGGATGCTCCCCGGCTTTTCAGCTGATTCCTGGCTTAAGGCAAAATCTTCTAATGTCTCGGTCATTTGTTTTTACTTTTATATAAGATTCTTTGAATTCAGATGTTAGTTTCCTGCAGCCTGGTTCGCTGTGATGGCGACAAGGTTAACGATGTCGCTCACAGAGCAACCGCGCGACAGGTCGTTGATGGGGGCGGCCATGCCCTGTAGTACCGGGCCGATGGCTTCGGCTCCGGCCAGACGTTGCACCAGTTTGTACGCGATATTTCCTACCTCCAGTGACGGGAAAATGAGCACATTGGCCTTTCCGGCAATCTCACTTCCGGGCGCTTTCGACCGGCCAATAGCTTCAACAATGGCAGCATCGGCCTGGAGTTCACCATCAATCTTCAGATCGGGAGCCATTTCCCTGGCCATGCGGGTGGCATTCACAACTTTATCGACCATCTCATGGCGTGCACTTCCCTTGGTGGAGAAGCTGAGCATGGCGATCCTGGGCTCAAAGCCGGCAATGGCCCTGGTGGTAGACGCTGTGGCTACCGCTATCTCAGCAAGTTCCTTGTCGGTAGGGTTCGGGTGAACGGCACAGTCGGCAAAGACCATCAAGCCGTCATGTCCGAATTCCCTGTCCTTCAATATCATGATGAAAGCCCCGGAAACGACGCTGATGCCGGGCTTCGTTTTTACATATTGAAATGCCGGCCTGAGTACATCTCCGGTGGCATTCCTGGCGCCGGCAACCTCCCCGTCAGCATCCCCGGCTTTGATCATCAGGGTGGCCAGGTAAAGCGGATCTTCTATGAGCACCGATGCCTGTTCACGGGTTAAGCCTTTATTCTTCCTTATCTCAACCATCAGATCAATATAGGTTTCCTTTTTTGCATGGTTCAAAGGATCTACTATCGCTGCCCTGGAAATGTTTCCAAGATTCAGTCTTTCTGCTTCATTTTTGATGGTAGCCGGATTTCCAATCAGGATAATATCAGCTATGTTTTCCTCGATGATGAGATCGGCGGCCTTTAAGGTGCGCTCTTCATCCCCCTCGGGTAAGACAATACGTTTAAGGTGTTCTTTGGCTTTTGCCTTGATTTTCTCCAGTAAATTCATTGATTTTCAGTTGATTATATTGATTGTTAGATTTGTCATAAAATTAGGTAAAAATAATTAAGCCAAATGGGTGTTTTAGATGATTTATGTCAGCTTTAACAGGTGTTTTACAACAATTTTCAAAGTTGATCAAAAACTATTGATAATTGTTTAGTCTTCAGTTAATCAAAACCGAAATTGGCCATGAAAGTTCAGAACCTGTTTAAAAGACTATGGCTCGACTATGTTGAACAGACACCGTCGGCCGGCAGAATACACGAGCTCTTCAACCACGAAGGAGAAACCATTGCCAACGATCATATCGCCTTCCGTACCTTTAATGATCCACGGGTAAGCATCGAGGTCCTTGCCGAACCGTTTATTGCTGAGGGGTATGTTGAAAAGGGGGAGTATTATTTTGAAAACAAACACCTCGAAGCCCGTCATTTTGAGTTACCCGGAAAACCTGATCAGCCCAGGGTCTTTATCAGCCAGCTGGTTCTGGGCGATTTCTCCGGTTATCTCATGGACACCATTACGACATTGATTGATGCCGTTCCCCCGCATAAACTGGATCCCGATCAGTTGATTTTTGCCGGTTCCCTGTTTGGGAAACCTTCATATAAAGTGTACGAGAAACTCCGTGAAGAATCGGAATATGCCGCCTGGCTTTATGTTTTCGGTTACAGGGCAAATCATTTTACCGTGAGTGTTAATGCGCTCGAAAAATTCACCGGTATTGAAGAGGTAAACGATTTCCTGAAGAAAAACGGTTTCATGCTGAACGGTTCGGGCGGAGAGATAAAAGGATCGGAAGACCAGCTCCTCCGACAGTCAAGTACGCTGGCCGATAAGATTGACATGGACTTTGCAGAAGGAAAATACACCATCCCTTCATGCTACTATGAGTTCGCCCAGCGCTACAAAGACAAAAACGGCAAGCTCTTTAGCGGGTTTATAGCCGGATCGGCTGATAAAATTTTTGAAAGTACCAATTACAGGAAATAACGGCACAGGAAATAACGGCCCTGTGGCCGGCTATCCCCTGACCATGGTCAACAGCATTTTGAAGCTGCCCGGAGCCTTCACGGCATGAGGATGGTTTGCCGGAAGTATAACAGATGATCCTGACCCCACACGATACAGGGTTCCGTCAATCATAATTTCTGCTTCTCCCTCCAGAACCTGGACCAGTGCGTCAAAGGGAGCTGAATGCTCACTCAGCTCCTGTCCTTCGTCGAATGCAAACAGGGTGATATTCCCCCCCGGATTTTTGATTATCTGCTTACTGACAATACCATCAGACGAATATTCAATGCTTCTTGTAAAATCAAAGACATTGGAATGTGTAATCTTATTATCTGACATAATGTGTTTGTTTTTATTGGTCATAAATAATCCGTTGATCTTGTTGTTACGATGGCTGCCGAAGGTAACCAACGCGTCTGCCATAGCTGGATACAGGAACTGTCTGTCTCATATCCTTGCCATCGACAATGTAATTACATGTAGTGAAATACTTATAAACAAATAAAGGTAGCGTGAAGTTCGGGGCGACAGGTTCAGGAATTTGTACCTGATAGCTCCGGAGGGGCACGAGGTAACACAATCGCCGCAGAGTGTGCAGGTAATACCGGGCTTGTGATTGAGAATATCCGGTTTTCCGAGGGCATCGTAACGACAGTGCCGGGTACATATCATGCAGGATGTACAGGCATTGTCGATATACATCCTGAAAGGTGATATACGCTTGTAATAGTTGACTATTGTGCCAATAGGATACCATAGTGTGCACTGAACCATTTTGCCTTTACGCCGGGACAAAAAGAAGATGATAGCCAGGCCGTCTACACCAAATGCCAAAGCAACTGAAAGAGCCATCCATTAAGGGGAGTGGAACCATTTCAGAAACAACGCTGCCACAATAATCAAAAATAGTACGGTGTGTTTAATACGTCGTTTGTTTTTCAGCTGCTGACGTCCTGGTTTCTTCCTGGAGGCAAAATGATTATCCATGCCGCCAAAATAACAGATGTGGCTGCACCAGGCAGGACCGGAAAGGACAACAGTAGTCAGAAAGAGAATTGTCATGACCGACATTTCTCCACGGTAAACGGGTCCGGCCAGAATCATGGCCGGGACAGGCAGGTGCAATTTTCCTTCTTGAATATGCGCCAATGAGCTATGCTTAATTTAACAGGGGTATGGAACATGGTTTAAATAAAAAATATTCCCGGAAGGGTGGAATGATAAAATACAAACGGCACCATGATAGACTACATTATCACCATTTTTTCTAACTTTAGGCGTCAAAATTGCACGTATATGCCATCTTCATTATTCAAAGATCTGAACATCAAGGGAGATATATTTACTGATGATTCAAAGCGGGTAATCTATGCCACCGATGCCTCAGCCTACAGGGAGAAACCCCTTGGAGTGGCATGGCCTGTGGATGAGGAAGACATCCGAGCCATTATCAGGTTTGCGCATCATCACAAGATCAACCTGATTCCGCGGGGTGCAGGCACTTCGCTGGCCGGTCAGGTTGTCGGAAACGGTCTGGTGGTTGATGTCTCGAGGTATATGAACAAAATAATAGAGGTAAACAGTGAAGAGCGATGGGTGAGGGTGCAGCCCGGGGTCGTTCTCGATGAGCTGAACTTATTTCTAAAACCATACGGTCTTTTCTTTGCGCCGGAGACTTCAACATCAAACCGATGCGTGATAGGAGGTATGATTGGAAATAACAGCAGCGGATTGCATTCTCTCATATATGGGACAACGCGTGAACATTTGCTAGCGGTGAGGAGTATTTTATCAAATGGAGAAATAGCCGAATTTGGCCGGCTATCCGGGTCTGAATTTGATGCAAAATGCCAGGGCGATAAGCTTGAAAATAAGATATATCGTCAAATTCGGAACCTTTTATCAGATTCTTCCAGGCGGAAAAAGATCGACGAAGAATATCCCGATCCTGTGGTTGTCAGGAGGAATACCGGTTATGCACTCGACGTGTTGAAAAAGTCCCTTGTTTTCGACAAGCGGGAGGAAGGGGACTTTAATTTCTGCCGGTTGATTGCCGGTTCGGAAGGTACACTTGTCTTTGTAACCGAGGCTAAGCTTAATTTACTTCCCCTGCCTCCCAGGGAGAAGGCACTGGTATGTGTCCATTTTAATTCCGTGATGGAAGCTATTAAGGGCAATCTTATTGCCCTGAAATATAATCCCGGAGCGGTAGAACTCATGGACAGGAAAATACTGGAGCTCACCCGGGAAAATATAGAACAACGCAAGAACCGGTTTTTCATTAACGGGAATCCCGGTGCGATCCTGATGATTGAATTTGCCCGTGACGATATTAAGGAAATAAATGCATTAAGTAGAGATCTCGAAAGCGAACTCAGAGAGGCAAATCTGGGATATCATTTTCCGGTTATCACAGGTGACAACATCAAAAAAGTATGGAATCTCAGGAAGGCAGGGCTGGGTGTGTTGTCGAATATGCCGGGGGATGCCAAACCTGTTTC
>DASQZK010000644.1:0-9711 GCA_035638735.1 Bacteroidales bacterium | reverse complement strand
ATATACAGCAGCAAGCCCATACGAAAAAACCGAATGTCATCTTATTTCTGACCGACGATAATGACTTTAGCTATTGGGGTTTTGGTGGCGGTCCAAAACTCTCCCCGAATATTGACCAGCTTGTGGCCGACGGCATCGAGGCAACACAATTCTATGCCTCTGCATCTGTTTGTACTCCAAGCCGGTATACCTTACATACAGGCCGATACGCCGGCCGGTGCCAGGATACGGCCTTCAGAAAAGCCTTCCCCTCCAATGAGCCTTATGATATCACCTGGAACACTTTTATCGATGCCGGTAAGGAAGCAACCCTCGGTGAAATGCTGCAGAAAGCCGGCTATACTACCGGATTTGTGGGCAAATGGCACCTGGGATTTGACCGGTCACCATACAAATTCGACCTCAATGCTGATCCGTATGACCCTGATGTCGATAAAAAACTGAAAGCTTACCAGGCTGCCATCATCGATCATGTTAAAAACACAGGCTATGATTATGCCGCCTCTGTGGTGGTTCAGAATAATGACAATTCTCCCCTGAAAGCCCTTCGATATCACAACCTTGAATGGTATGCCAAAGGTGCCATCGACTTTCTTGATACGATCAGGAACAGCGATAAACCGTTTTTCCTTATCGTAAATATCACCACCCACCACGGCCCCTGTCATACCGAATCAATCGATTCCGATATCAACCTCACCCAGGCCGGATACGTTGAAGGCCTCGATAAAATAATGCCACCAAGGGAATCAATCTATGAACGCATCATGGAAAAAGGCTATCCGGTCGACTTTAAAACAGCCGGCACGGTTTGGACCGATGATTGCGTTAATGCCATCCTTGATTCTCTCCGGAGAGACGGCATGACCAATAATACAGCCGTCATATTCACAACCGACCATAACCGCTACGACGGAAAAGCCACCTGCTACCAGGGCGGTGTCCATATTCCTTTTGGTATGAAATGGCCTGGCGTCATAAAACCGGGTTCCAAAACCAGTAAGCGAATGGAGATCCCCGACCTCTATGCTACCATCATCGAAATGGCCGGAGGAAACCTGCCGGAAGGGGTTAGACTCGACAGCAGAAGCAGGCTCAGCGATTTTGTAAATGCTACTAAAGCCGACGAAGATAATGAAGACCTTTATTTCGAGTTCGGTTATTCAAGAGCGGTCCTCTCAGGCAACTGGAAATACATCGCTGTCAGGTTCCCGGAAGATCTCCTGAATAATATGAAGGAAGGAAAAACGGAAAAATCATACTCCCTCCGTGGCCAGGTAACCGATGAACCCTGCATGCTAAGATACCCGTATTACTTTGATGCCGACCAGCTGTATAATATTAAAACCGATCCGGAAGAACAACGAAACCTGGCTTACGATGCCGAATATCAAGGCAAACTGACCCAGATGAGGGAAAAACTCAAAAACATTACCGAAACATTCGATAATCCATTCCCGGTCGATAATCCCGATCCGTTTTATACGTCGGATCAATACCGTAAAATGAATAAAAAAGCAAGGGATATTAACATGGATAAATTTTACTGGTACCGGAAAGGATGCTACTAATACCCCACTTCAGGCAGGTATTGATTGCTCACCAGGCGGAAAAATTATTACCGGTATTCCATGCCAGCCACAAGGTACTGCCAGCCCGAAAGGCCTGTAAAAAACAATCCCTGCCCGAGTCCTGTTATTCTATCACGCTTCCTCAAAACAACCGCCTGCAATCGAGAATTATTAATATCAATAACGCATCATGAGTAATCATAAGGAGTTGATTTCCAAACTAAAAGAAGCTTCCGGGAGAGACATAAAAAAACGAATCTTCGTTGGTTTCGATGGTTTTGTGGATAAAATTCAGAACGTTGTCAAATCGGGTGATGACGACAGCGTTCAGTATTTCAAAACGATAGGTGAATTTTCGGAAGCAACGGCAAAGGCTGCCGGAAAAAGCTCCCAGTTCGAGCTAAGAACCAAAGTAAAAAAGCTCGGGGGTAATGCCCCTATCATGGCCCACTCCCTCGGATCGCTCGGTATCACGAATACCTGCATGGGTTCAATGGGATATCCTGATCTGAGGCCGGTCTTTAAAAAACTGCACAAAAACGTAAAAACCGTCAGTGTGTGCGACCCGGGAGAGACAAATGCACTTGAGTTCAATGATGGCAAGCTGATCCTCTCTGAAATGAGCGCTTTCAAATCCTTTAACTGGAAAGCCCTCAGGGAAACCCCCGGTAGCGATGACATAAAAAGAGAGATCGAAGCCTGTGACCTTATCGCCCTGGTCGACTGGTCAAACCTGGCCCAATGCACCAGCATCTGGAAAGGTATTCTCGACGACATTCTTCCCGACCTTGGCAGTAAGAAAAAATTCTTCTTCGACATTGCCGATCCCGGTCGTAAATCGGCTGATGAAGCCAGAGACGTCATCGATGTGATAAGCAAATACAGCGAATATGGTGAGGTTGTCCTGGGCATCAATGAGAACGAAGCTTATAAACTTTCTGAACTGGTTACAGGCCGGGAAGCTAACAATTCCAACCTTGAAAAAACCGGGCAGGCGCTATTCGACGAGATGAAGATCACCGGCCTTCTCATTCACCCTGTCGACCGGGCAATGATGATCACCTCCGACGGGGTGATTTCCGAGAAAGGAAAAGTGGTTGAAGAACCCCAGATCTCCACCGGTGGTGGCGACAACTTTAATGCCGGTTTCTGCCTCGGCTGGTTGCTTGGCCTGGAGAAAAACGAATGCCTGATTACCGGTATGGCTACCTCGGGTTCGTATGTCAGTGAAGGAGAAAGCCAGTCTATCGACGGAATCATCGGGTATCTTGAAGCATAACGGATTATCACCTTTGAACTATTCCTGCTAAAGCAAAAGATTATGGGACAAAAATACAGAGCACTGAGAGTGCATGAACATGAAGCCGGACAGTTTGATCGTAAGATTGAAACCCTGGATGTCTCGCAATTGCCGGATAATGAAGTGCTTGTGAGGGTTAAATATGCCGGACTGAATTACAAGGATGCCCTTTCAGCCTATGGGAATAAAGGGGTAACACGCCGGTATCCCCATACACCGGGTATCGATGCCGCGGGCGTTGTGGAAGAGAGCTCATCTTACCTTTTTAAACCCGGCGATAAAGTTATTGCCGGGGGGTACGACCTGGGGATGAATACCGACGGTGGCTTCGGCGAATACATAAGCGTCCCTGCCGAATGGCTTGTTCCACTGCCTGAAAGCATCTCACTTCGAGACAGCATGGTCATCGGCGGCAAAGGATTCACGGCCGGCCTCTCTGTGATGAGCCTGACAGAACAGGGCGTGAAGCCCGGTGACGGCCCGGTGCTTGTGACCGGGGCAGCCGGCGGTGTAGGAAGCTGGTCCGTCCTTATTCTTAAAAAACTCGGCTATGAAGTTATTGCCGGCACCTCCAACATTGCAGATTCGCAGGAGATGATCCGGAAACTCGGTGCCGACGTGCATGTCGATAAATCCGTTATTGACGACACCAGCGGGAAAGCCCTGCTGAAATGGAAATGGGCCGGTGCCATCGAGAATGTCGGCGGCAATGTGCTTTCTACCGCTCTTCGTGCCTGTAAACCCGGCGGAACAGTCACCTGTTGTGGCAATATCTACTCCGGAGAGCTGAATATGACCGTTTATCCATTCATCCTTAATGCGGTCAGGCTTATCGGGATCTCGGCCCAGATAACACCACCGGAAACCAGGACAAAAGTATGGGAGAAATTCAAAGACGACTACAAGGTGAAAATGCCCGACATCGTAACCGAAGTAAGTCTCGAAGAACTTCCTGAGGCCCTTGAAAAAGCCATCGGCAAAAAAAACAGGGGCCAGGTACTGTTGAAGCACGACTGATTGGCAGGAGAATGTCCGGCCGGAAGGCAAAATGCTAAAACGACGGGTTGATCTCTATTTTCTCAATCAACGAAGCCGCTGTTGTAATACCCGACGTGTCGCTGTAAATGGAAGCGCCGGAACCATCAACCGAACCGTGGCCGATGATGTGAAACCTCTCCATGATATGCTTCCCTTCAACATTCGTGAAGCCTCTCGCCTGCCAGACAACCGAGGGCTGACCGTTTACCTCATCGCGGTAATATTCATTCTTGTCGCGCGAAGCATTCACCTCCACGTAAACACGTATCGTATCCGCATCCCGGAGAGGCAAAAAATCGACCAACAAAATAAACGGAGTCACCGAAGGGGTGGCACTGGTCACCGCATCTATTTCAAATACCTCAGGCTGTAAAACCTCCCTTGCGTTACTGCCGTACCACACGGGCAAGGCTTCCCTGCGCGACACGCCACCATCCCAGCTCTTAAACGCAGCCTTACAGGTGGCATACAACGTCTTCACCTTCCCGGCCTTTTCCGTCCAAACGGCAAACGAAGGAAGATATAAGCTGTTGTGGGTGTCAAGATAAATACTCATACTAACAACTGCCCCGTCGGACGTGGAAAATACCCTGCCGGCATCAGAACATCTGACCGTGGTCTCATCTTTACGGCAGGCGCTTAGCGAAGTAAAAAAGAGAAGAAGAAGAAGAACTGTATTTCTCATATCCAGAATTTGATTTGTTTTGCATGTATCAGGTCATATTCAACAAGTTGAAAGGCTGGTTACCATTTAATGAAGATGCATCCATTTCCACCGGCTATCATTCATCTTTACCGGCCGAAAGCCGGTGAAGCCCCCTTCCTGCAACCTGCCCGGTCAACCAGACAGGCCTCCACAATTTTCATTACCTTTATGCTGATAACAACACTATTATGAATAAGAAGAACACTTTTAACTGGCTCGATGTTGCATCAAGGCTGCAGGCTATTGCACAGGCCGGACTGGTTTACGGGCATTCGGAATTCGACAGGGACCGATATGAACAACTACGTCAGATTAGCATGGAGATCATGGCCCACTATACCACCTACGAAGAAGACATAATAAAGGATCTTTTTGCCTCCGACACTGGTTACCCGACACCAAAAGTTGATGTAAGAGCAGCCATTTTTAAGGACGGGAAAATACTGATGGTCAGAGAGCGCCTGGATGGAAAATGGTCCCTTCCCGGAGGCTGGGCCGATCAGCACCTTACCATAAAAGAAAACCTGGTGAAGGAGTCTGTAGAAGAAGCCGGCGTGAATGTCATTCCTAAAAAACTCCTGGCTGTTTTCGATCGGAAACTCCATAACTATCCACCCATCGCTCACGGGTGTTATAAGATTTTTGTTGAATGCGAATATACGGGCGGGGGCTTTGCTGCCAACACAGAAACGACAGGCTCCGGATTTTTCGGTCTTGATGAACTTCCGCCCCTCTCTACCGAACGGAATACAATGGACCAGATAGAACATTGTTTCATGGCACGTGAGACTGAAAATAATATCCCGTTTGACTGAAATTTCAGACTTTTCCCGAGTACTGACCTGTCTATCACCGGCCACCACTGAAATCTACGGCTCCTTTGTAGCTATTACCCGTCTTATACCCGACATTCCCATCCTGCAAAAGATCCCGAAAACAGTTTTCCGAAACAAAAAAACCAAACATCGTCCTGATCATGGCCAATGATATGGCTTTCCGTCTGTGGTTGGGCCGTCTCTGAAATAGTAAAACCTGATCCCGACAGTATCGGAAGGACAGCTGATGACACGTTTCTACAATACGGGTCGTTGCTGTCCGTTACATGTCCCTTCAACAACAGAGCTTTACCAGGCATGAGCCGGCAGATGACATGTTTTGACTTTTGAAGTGGTTTTGGGCCGCCGAAACCGAAGAAATTACGACTGAATTCTGCGCATTACGGATATTTCTGATATTTTTGTATTTATTTCAACAGCTTTGACAGTGAAGCTTATGTTATACTCAATCCGTTAAAACGTGTCATTTCACGGTTAATAAACACACGTTGATGAGATATACCCGATCTGCGATGTAACTCTCTTACTCCCCGGGCATTCTGATTGTCTGACGCATGTGACAGCGGCTTTCGGGGTCGATTAAAACCGGAAAATCATTGGCTCTATGAACAGACTTAATACAAAACTGACATTGGGAATTGCAGGATCACTCTCGTTGTTATCATGCACCCAAAATACAGAAGAAAAGACACTCCCGAATGTAATTGTCATTCTGGCCGATGATATGGGTTACTCCGATATTGGATGCTTTGGTTCGGAAATAAGCACGCCTAATATCGACAGCCTGGCCAGGGAAGGCATGATCTTTACCCGCTTTACCAATGCCGGTCGTTGTTGTCCATCGAGGGCATCACTGCTTACCGGACTTTACCCTCACCAGGCTGGTATGGCAGCTATGGCCGACGTTCATTACAACACCCATGAATACCAGGGCTACCTCTCCGATAAGGCTGTAACCATTGCGGAGATGCTTAAATTGAAGGGATACCATACCTACTTCAGCGGCAAATGGCATGTTGGAGACAAAGCCCCGCACATCCCCTCCATGCGCGGCTTCGATCGCAGTTTCGCCTTCCTCAACGGGGCAACCAGCTATTACACTATCAAGCCTTACCGGGATTCATCGTGGCTTAACATTACGGGATCGATAAAACTCACAATGCTTTACGACGGTAAACCCTATACGCCGCCTGCCGAAGGCTATTATACTACCGATGCCTTTACCGACAAGGCTATCAGTTTTATTAATTCGGGGCGCGACAGTGGTCAACCATTTTTCCTTTACCTCGCGTATAATGCACCCCACTGGCCTTTGCATGCACCGGAAGAGAATATAAATAAATATGAAGGAAAATATGACATAGGATGGGATGCCACTAAGGCCGCCCGTTTTGAAAGACAAAAAGAGCTGGGTATCATTCCCGGCGATGCCGTCCTGGCACCGCGTCTTAAAGGCGTTCCGCCCTGGGATTCGCTGAGCCCGGAGAAGAAAGCCCGATACAGTCGTAAAATGTCTGTCTTTGCCGCCATGATCGACCGGCTCGACTGGAACATAGGCCGACTTGTACAGCGCCTCAGGGAAGAAGGTCAACTAGACAATACCATGATCATTTTCCTTAGTGATAACGGCGGTGATCGTTCTGATGAGATTCCCTTCACCAATCACCTCGACAAGTCTGGTCCCGTCGGAAGTCCCCGTTCTTTTACCGGCTATGGCTCTGGTTGGGCCAATGTATCGAATACCCCTTTCCGTGAAAGAAAAGCAGAAATGTTTTTTGGCGGTACAGCTACTCCCCTTATCGTCCGTTACCCCGGGAAGGTCAAACCTGGTAGTTCGTCTGAGTTCCGTGGAAACATTATCGACCTCATGCCAACCATCCTCGATGTAGCCGGCCTTAAATATCCGAATGAATATAACGGTAACACCATTCCTTCGCTGCCGGGAGAAAGCCTGGTCCCGGTGTTTGAAAAGAAAAAAAAGGAACGACAAAACCCTGTCTATTTTGAACATTTTGGCGGCAGGGCACTGATTGACGGCGACTGGAAAATTGTCAGCTTCACGCGTAAACCCTTTGAATTGCACAACATCAAATCCGATCTTACCGAAATGAAAGACCTGAATGACAGCAATCCTGAAAAACTTCAGGACATGTCTGACAGGTATCAGAATTGGTCCGACAGTATCGGTGTAATTCCTGTTGATGAGCTTAAATCACATAAACTCGAGCCCTGGGCAAAGGATAAGGATAAATAAACTGAAAATACGCCTGGCCCTCATCATTTGTTGACAACATCTTTTAAACCACGATTAATATGATGTGTAAAAACAATGCTTTACCAGTTTTATACCTGTTGATTGTTACGCTTCTGTCTTCCTGCAACGGGATTGAGACTTTCGACAAGGCTGATGCTGTTGTCTTCCATATCGACAGTGCACGCCAGGTGGTCTCGGGACGAAATACCTGGCAGGGACCCTCTGATTGCTCAGCTACTGCTTACCTAAACAAAACATCTTCCGGCCTTCTCATTACCATAGATGTCAAAGATGATTCCATCAGGACCGGGAATTCAAAATCATATATGAATGACGGCGTTGAGCTTTACTTCGATCTTCGCCCTCCCCGTCTGAGGGTCCATAACTATTACGAAAGAGGCGTTTTCCAGGCAACCATTCAACCTGAACCGGGCAGGGAATCTGCAGCCCCGGTGCATTGGTATCCCCTTACATATAAGACACAGGTCCACGGCACCACCGCCGTTACAAAAATCCAGGACAGCGGTTATATTGTACAGGTAAATATACCTTATTCAAGCCTGAGCCGCACCCATTACTGGCCAAGGTCTGAATTTTACATGGACATTGCCATTAATGACGTCGACAATGGAAAACGGGAAAGCCAGATCATCTGGGCCGGCAAGGCAGACGACTGGAACAACCCCCATAACTTTGAAGCTGTTTTCTTCAGGGAAGAAGAGCGTAAGCGGAAGAAAAAGCCGAATATCCTGTTCATTTTTACCGATCAGCAAACCCTCAGGGCGATGAGCGCATACGGAAACCGCTACCTCAGGACCCCGAATATGGACGGACTTGCCAGCCAGGGTGTACGGTTTATACAGTCGTATTGCACCTCTCCGGTTTGTTCACCATCCCGCAGCTCACTCATTACAAGCCGCATGCCTCATGAAACAGGTGTGATCTATAACGGGACCACACCTGATTCAACGATTGAAAACATGGGGCAGATTTTTCGGAAAGCTGGTTATAACACCGTCTGGGCCGGGAAATGGCACCTTCCTGAAAGCTACCCGCAAACGACGAAAACAGAAATCCCGGGATTTAAACTGCTCCCTTTTCTGAAACCCGAAGAAATATCGGGGCGGGGTGACTTCACCGATGCTCCTTTGGCTGATGCCGCGGTAAAATTTCTTAAAGGTGAACATAAAGAACCATTCCTGCTGGCCGTTTCTTTCCACGATCCTCACGACATTTGTGCCTTTGCTGCCAAACCCAATGCCTTTCCTTCGCCGCTTAATATTCATTCAACTCCGCCGCTGCCATCGAATTTCACAGTAAATCCTGAGGAGCCCGGGTTTATTAAAGACTGCCGCAACCGGACCTATTATGGAAACGAGCTGAACATGGCCGAAGATTTTTCTCCCGAAATGTGGCGGCAATACCTGTATCAATATTACCGGATGACCGAACGGGTTGACAAGCAGATTGGGAAAGTTATCAACGCCCTGGAATCGAAAGGTCTTGATGAAAACACCCTTATCATTTTCACGAGCGATCATGGTGACGGCGGAGCGGCTCATCACTGGGCCGCTAAGTTGTCGTTCTTTCAGGAAAGCGTCAATATTCCGCTTATCGTGACCTGGTTTGGACAGACACCTGTTGCCGTTACTGACAGTACACATCTGGTCTCGGGCCTCGACGTTCTTCCCACCATGCTCGACTACGCCGGACTTGACATCCCAGCCAACATGGAGGGCCGCAGCCTGAAAACCATTATTGAAAACCCGGATACTTCCTGGCGCGATTTTGTCGTGGTCGAACTGGCCCCCGATCCCAAACACCCCGACAGGCTGGGCAGGATGATCACCAACGGCCGCTATAAATACAATCTTTATTCGTACGGCGTTCGTAACGAACAGCTTTTCGATATGAAGAAGGACCCCGGCGAAGAGACTAACCTGGCCAATGATCCGGCTTACAGGGCTATCAAAATCAGGATGAGACGTCAGCTGGAAGCCTGGATG
>DASQZK010000643.1:0-2730 GCA_035638735.1 Bacteroidales bacterium | reverse complement strand
AGGGACTTTCCGGCGGATTTCCGGCTTTTTCACTATGAGTGGAAAAGTTGTACAGCTGCGACGGGTCGAGTACCAGTCCTTCTTTACCCAGGCTCAGGTATTTATCAAAATCAGGATGGCCCTCGAGAATATTAATGCTGTAAAACTGGCTTCCATCGGGTTCTTCATCTGTATGAACGTCAACGTTGGTAATACGGTATGAAAAGCCTGGCTCATTAACATAAGGCTTCATGCCCAGGTATTTCTGGGTGAAAATACGATACGGACCCGGAATATAGGTTTCCTTTTCAAAGTCGACAGTAACATACAGCAGCGTCTGGGGCAGTACGTATACTATTTTCCCGGCAGATTCGTCGGGCTCATCACCTAATTTTGTGACCTGGAAACTGGATGTTGTTACACACGATTGGGCAAGCAAAACTAGAATGGCAATGGATATTATGGTAATAGTACGCTTCATGGTTTTCGGGGATTTAATCGCAGGTGACAAAGTTATTAAAAAAAGAGCGGTTGTGAAGGCTTCTCAAAATTTTTGACTTTTTTAAATGCATTGCCAATCTGGTTGATGATATCGCCTGCCAGGAGCGATTCTTCGCTTTCTGTGTTGAGGGCGAGGTCGCCGGCAAGCCCGTGCAGATAAACGCCGGCTACTGCAGCTTCAATGGGGTCATAACCCTGTGCCAGCAATGATACAAGCATACCTGTCAGCACGTCACCACTGCCACCGGTCGCCATCCCGGGATTGCCCGTCGTATTGATCCACGACCTTCCGTCGGGGGCCGCCACGATGGTATTGGCCCCTTTGAGAACCAGTATGATCTTATATCGCTTTGCCAACTGCAGTTGCTTGAGGTGGCGTTCGTAAAATGTTTGTGATTCACCGGCAAGCCGGTCGAATTCACCCGGGTGCGGTGTGAGAATAGAATGTTCAGGCACCTTGTCCATCCAGTCGGGGTTTGCCGATAAAATATTTAACCCGTCGGCATCGATCACCATAGGGGAATGCATGTTTTTGAGCAGTTCACAAAAGCCTTTTTCGGTATTCGAACGTCTGGCAAGCCCCGGTCCGATGCCAACGGCGGTAAAGGACGAAAGATCGGGAGCCTCGGTGAAATGAATGTCGGACTGGTCTATGTTCACCAGAGCTTCCGGCAGAGCCGTTTGTATAATTGCATACCCCAGCCTGGGAACATGAGCTGTAACCAGCCCGCAGCCGGTACGCATACAGGCATGGGTTGTAAGAATAGAAGCCCCCATCATACCATAACTTCCCGCTATCATCAGGGCATGACCGTAGGTGCCTTTATGGGAATATTTCGACCGGCTTTTGAGCAGTGGTCTAACATCCGACATATCAAGAGCCGTGTAGGGTGTTGATTTCTCTTCGATAATTTTCGGGTGAAGACCGATAGGTACAGCCGTCCAGTGGCCGGTATATTTGGCATTGTCTGCAAAGAAAAATGACAGAAACGGAAACTGGAAGGTGACCGTATAATCCGCTTTCACAATGTTTTCGGCTTCGTTGTCGCGATTGTCTTCACCGTAAAGACCTGACGGAATATCAATAGAAACCGTTGTGGCTCCCGACGAATTAATAAGGTGGACCACACTGGCAGGAAAGCCTTCCACCGGACGGGATAAACCCGAACCAAAAATGGCATCGATAATGACATCCTTCTCCCCTGGTTGTGGTAAATCCGAATCTTCAGTCAGTTCACCATACAGATCCTTGCCTGCAGCCTTCAAACGTTTAATATTCTCCTCACAATCGCCGGAGAGTTTCTTTGTGAACCGCAAAAGGAAAGCCTTTACCCTGTAATTCCGTTCGGATAGTAGCCGGGCCACAGCCATGCCGTCACCGCCATTGTTTCCGGGCCCGGAAAATAGGTATACATTGCCCGCGTTATCAATATGCCGGGTAAACCACGAAACAAAAGCATTGGCAGCGCGCTCCATCAGGTCGATGGATTTGACCGGTTCGTGTTCAATGGTATAGGCATCTATTTCACTTACTTGTTCGGATTTGAATATCTTCATGGATTCATTAATTTAATCAAATGTACATCTAACTGATTTAATCTTCAACAGCATTCCGGCTCCCGGAAAAGTGCGAATAATTGGATTGCCAGGCCCCAGCCTCAATCGGCATGAAATCTTAACATGCAGTCCGTTAAATCATTCATGCTGTTAGCAGCTGCTTTACTATACTCTATAACACTTCCCTGTATAAAAAAGATTTCTATCTTTGGGACAATTTTAAAAACCGGATTACTAACAAAAACCAAAACTATGTTTAAAGGACATCCCAAAGGGCTCTTTGTAGCCTTCTTTGCCAACATGGGTGAACGCTTCGGATACTATACCATGCTGGCAATTTTCACATTGTTTCTCCAGGCAAAGTATGGATTCGACGCTACGACAGCAGGACAGATCTATGGCGGATTCCTGGCTGCCGTATACTTTCTTCCACTTATCGGAGGTATTGTTGCCGACAGGTGGCTGGGTTACGGAAAAACAATCAGCCTGGGTCTGATAACCATGTTTCTCGGCTACTTCCTGCTAGCCATCCCAAGCGCCAGGGGCGAATCCCTGTGGCTCGTCATCGCTGCACTTATCGTCATTTCTCTCGGCACCGGATTCTTCAAGGGGAATCTCCAGGCCCTGGTGGGAAATTTATACGACGATCCCAAGTACAGTAAGAACAGGGATGTGGCCTTCAATATATTTTAT
>DASQZK010000642.1:0-3229 GCA_035638735.1 Bacteroidales bacterium | reverse complement strand
CCTCCAGGTAACGTAAAACCTGGTCGGCATGATGATGGACATTGATGATGATGTCTTTAAAACCATGTTGAAGGAGGCGTTCGATGACCCCTTCCAGCAGGGTTTTATTTTTCCATGTCAGGAGGGCTTTCGGGGTATTGTCGGTCAGTGGCCTCATCCTGGTCCCAAGGCCGGCTGCAAGGATCATGGCTTTTTTTTTCATTCTCAGGCTGATTTTTTCAATTTAGCTGGTTTGCAGCAGAATTCCTCTTTGGTGGTGCTCAAACCGCACTTTTTACATTGGTATTTCAGTTTCTTTCCTTTTTTGTTGAGGTCAACGCCGTATTTGCAAAGTTTTTTACCCATATTGATTAAACCAGAATTAGAACAGGCAGAATGGATCAGGCTTTCATGTCCATTTCACGATGTTCCAGTTCAACAATCACATTTGGGTTTTGTTTAAGTCGTTCGGCCAGTCTTTCGGCTGCAAATACCGAACGGTGACGGCCCCCGGTACATCCAAAACATACCTGGAGATGGTGATAATTCCGTTCAACATAAGTGGAGATTGTCCTGTCGGTCATGCTAAAAACATCGGCCAGGAATTGGTCCATATCGCTCTTTTCCCGGAAGAAATTTTGAACTGCTTCATCGCGCCCGGTGAGCATCTTGTATTCGTCGTACCTGCCCGGATTATGGATGCCGCGGCAGTCGAAGACAAATCCTCCGCCATTGCCGCTAAGGTCGTCGGGGATAGGGTTCCGGTATGAAAAGCTGATAATCCTGACGGTTAGTTTATCCTTTCTTACCGGGATGTTGACCAGTAATTTTTCCGTCCTGGTGATATCAGTCAGAACCTGTCTTAATGCCGGAAACGATGTAGGGATCCTGTTGTCCCCGAGCAGCCATTTGAGGTTATTAATGGCAAAAGGGACACTCTGCAGGAAAAGCGGTTTCTTTTCAACCCACCCCCTTAGGCCATAGGTGCCCATTGCCTGTAAAACCCTGACCAGAGCAAAGGGGTAGAACAGGGCCATAAATTGTCTGCGGTCTGTGTTGGTGAGTGCCGTCACTTCATCCAGGTAATACTCGAGCAGTTGTTCACGTGTTTCAAAGGGAATATTGGTCCTTGCCTCGAACAGCAGTGAAGCTGGATCGTACTGAAGGGCACCGCGGCGGCCTCCCTGGTAATCGATGAAATAGCATTCATTCTCGTGGATCATGATATTCCTTGACTGGAAATCACGGTAGAGAAAAAAGCCTGGGTCAGCTTCTTCAAGCAAAGAGGCAAAAGCGTGAAAATCGTGTTCCAGCTTCTGCTCGTCGAAAGGAATACCGGAAATTTTCAGGAAGAAATACTTGAAATGGTTCAGGTCCCATAATACCGATTGCCTGTCGAAGCGGTCGCGCGGACTACAGGCTGAATAATCCAGTCCTCTGTGGCCTTCTACCTGGAAACGTGCAAGTTCGCGCAAGGCTTTTTTATACCAGGGTATCATTGTCGGGGGAAATTCAAACGCGTCGGACTGGTTGTCGATGAGTGTCTTTAGCATGGTATCGCCCAGGTCCTGTAACAGGTAGTAATGTTCATCGGCACTCACACCGTAAAGTTCCGGGACATGCAGCTTTTTGCTTAAAAAGTGCCGCGTGAAGGTCAGGAAAGCCTTGTTTTCGTTCAAATCATCGTTATATACGCCGATGGCGGAAAACACTCCCGAGGTGAGTCTGAAATACTTACGGTGAGAGCCGGAAGGAGGCAGGGGACTAATTACGTCGGGTTCTTTCCCCGAGAATTCCCGGAACAGTAGTGTCAATTGTCCGATATCCATATCTGTCAGTTTAAACTGCAAAGTAAACAGATAATTCTGAAAGATGAGTGATCCGGGCCCCCGGAAATGAATACCTTTATAAAAGCGTTATTAATGTAAGCCGGAGGAGAGCAGACCACGATTTTTGGCTATTTTATCCGGCCCGGGAAGTATACTAAAAAATTATTATTCCTATCTTTCGAAAAATTTCCATGGCATGAAAATCAAGCTCTATTCATCAGAAGATCTGAATTTTGTTGAGTTTTCATTTTCATCCGATCATGATGGTTTTGATGCGTTAGGTAAAAGGTCAAGGTATGTTCATTCGGCTGTATTTTCACTTTTTCAAGACGCATTTGAACACACCGATCCGGATTTTGAATATTACAAAACATCCTCCTTTTCCGGACAGGATAGTATTAAGTTACGCAATCACCTTGTTGATCAGCTTACCCGGATCAGGCGTATTGAGAGTCCGGAAGGGCTTGAAGCCTATGCCCTTAAACAAGTCGCCGGCATTGATTTCCTGAATGAGATAAAATCCTCCAATCCCAACTGGCGCATCAGTTGGGAGAATCTCCGGGACCAGATAAAACACGTTGTTGATGAATTAATTGAATTTGTTGATTTCTGTATTGATGAAGAACATATCTTCTGGGTGAAAGGTTACTGATCCTTCCTGTTTGAACAATGATTTACATCCGTTTGCATTGAAATGATTACCTTTGCGCGATCAATGAATGAAGTTATGAAAGGGAAAGTGGTAGTCGGATTGTCCGGCGGTGTTGATTCGAGCGTGGCCGCATGGTTACTGAAAGAGCAGGGCTATGATGTAACCGCCGTTTTCATGGTTAACTGGCACGATAAGACAGGGGTGCTCAAAGGCGATTGTCCCTGGGATGAGGATGTCATGTTTGCCGAAATGGTGGCCAAAAAGATAGGTATCCCCTTTCACGTGGTCGACCTCAGCGAACAATACAGGAAACGTATCGTGGATTATATGTTCAACGAATATGAGAAGGGCCGTACACCAAACCCCGACATATTGTGCAACCGCGAGATCAAATTCGATGAGTTTTTCGAAGCTGTTAAGCCGTTCAATCCTGATTTTGTAGCTACGGGCCATTATTGCAAAAAGGAACATACCATCAATGACGGGAAGACCTTTTACCGTCTGCTTGCAGGTGACGATCCGGGGAAGGAGCAAAGCTATTTCCTGTGTCAGCTGAACCAGGGCCAGCTAGCTAAAACACTGTTTCCGATAGGTCATCTTCATAAAAAAGAAGTGAGGGAAATCGCACGAAATGCATCGCTTGCTTCGGCCGGGAAGAATGATTCGCAGGGGATATGTTTTGTGGGAAAAGTTGATCTTCCCACCTTCCTTCAGCAGAAGCTGGAAGCCAAAGAGGGCGATATTCTTGAAATTCCGTCGGACCTGGAAC
>DASQZK010000641.1:0-2229 GCA_035638735.1 Bacteroidales bacterium | reverse complement strand
GTGGAGGATATTTTCTATGGCATGCTGCTGGTATTGCTGAATGTATTCTTCTATGAAACTTTCATGAAAATAAACAAACAAAGGATAAGTAATATTTTCGGCAGGGTGTAATTTTAAAAAATAAACTTTGATATATACCTGTCAGTAGGGCACTAATGACCGAAAAGCCGCTTTTTACTCCGGCCTTTGAGCGTTTTGTGTGATTTTTAAGAGGGGTGACCGTAATTAGGGCTTGTGGAGCAGCACTGTTTGAGGGACAGGACATTTATGATATAATTTTATAGAAACCGGAAGTTCTTTAATAGTTCTATTTATATTCATAAATCATGGCCTGTCCTGAGTTTTGCTGCGCAGGCAGGGAGCTCCCGGTAAAAAATCCGCAAAACGATCTGAAGCCTTGATCTTTTTTGCTTCGTTTTTTGGATCAAGCCAAAAAATGAAGTCGCCCCGAGGGGACGGGGCGAAATAAGGCTTGTGGGAGAGTAATCTACATTCGAGTATTTAAGGTTTAAATTCAAATAAACAATTTTTGAAAACCTAAATATAGACAGCCATTGACTTATTACAATGCCTTAAGGCTTGTTAATAAGATTCATCCTTTTGGTAAAAGCCTTTTTCCTCCTATTCTTGCTTCAGCAACAACCCACTGGTCTGAAGCAGTGCTGTTTCAGCCAGTTTGGCCTGGTATCGTGCTGCAATAAGCCTTGATTCAGCATCCAGCAGGTTCCGTTGCACCTCCCGCAGTTCAAGCCCGGACAGGGCACCAAGCCGATACCTTTCCAGGGCAATATCCACGTTCTGTCTGGCTACTTCCAGGTTTTCCCTTTCCATTACCACCAAACGCAGGTCATTTGAATAGGTGATATACGACCGGCCCAGGTCAGCACCAAGCTGATCCTGTAAACGTTGGTATACAAGCTGTTGGTTTTCAATGGCAATTTTGGCATTCTGCTCTTCCCTGTTCCGGTTAAAACCGTCAAATATATTTACCGAGGCAGTAACCCCATAGGTCAATCCGTTTACCTGACTGGATAATAGAAAGCCCGCCTGCGACTGACTTTTGCTGTAATTATAGCCCATATTCACCCCTATTTGCGGAAGCCTTCTGCCCTTTATCAGTTTAAGGTCCATCTCAGAGAGCGCCTTATTCCTGGATGCCATTTGCAATTCAGTGTTCTGCTCATTCATAGCCTGTACCAGCGTATCGTACATCAGGGGAACATGCAGTTGTATGCTGTCAGCCACCTGGTAATCGGTCATGATGTTGCGGGCCAGTATACGGTTCAGTTCAATCTGTGCATTCTTCAGTGCTTCCTGTTGTTTCAGCAGAGAAGAGGAATCGGCATTCAGGTCGACTGTAGCCTGCAGCACCTCCATCTTCGACTGCGAACCCAGCCGGTATTTCTCTTTGGCCAGCCGCACCCGTTCCTTTGAAAGCTCTACGGCATCCTTAATAGCAGCCAGCTGTTGCTTCTGCTGGACAATATTGTAATAGGCAACAGTGATGTCGGAATACAGATTTTCGAGCGCCATGCGGGTGGTAAGTTCGCCCATGTTCTCAAGTTCCTGCAACTGATTGTATGAAACAAACATGTTTAGTCCGTCAAAAACAGTCCAGTCTAACTTTACCCCGGTATTGAATGAACTGGAACGGGCATTATCCCGGTTACTTGTTGATCCGCTGATAAACTCCTGACGGGTATTGTTGACACTGTTGCTCTGGGAAGCATTTACATCCACAACAGGCAGAAAACCGGCATTCCCCAGGGAGACATTGTTGGAAGCTACCTCCTGATTATTGCGGGAAATGATTACATCGTAGTTATTCTTAAAACCGATGGATATGCTTTCTTCAAAAGTCAGCTTTTCCTGCGCGGAGAGCGGAAGAACCAACAAACATCCAAACAATAACGAAACTAATGGTTTACGCATTTCTATATTTTCTTTCAATATTTTCATTCAGTTATCTCCTGAGCAGGCAAATCATCTACATCGGTTGCCGATGAAACATCCTTATCCTTTTCTGATATGTAAGAATAAATAGCAGGGATCACATACAGGGTGAGGATGGTTGAGAAGATCAGCCCCCCAATAATAGCAATACCCATGGAAGCACGACTTTCGGCACCAGCTCCTATTGCCAGTGCGATAGGGATCACACCCAGCACCGTGGACATACTGGTCATCAGGATCGGCCTGAACCGGGCTGCTGATGCCTCCTGTATGGCT
>DASQZK010000640.1:0-2299 GCA_035638735.1 Bacteroidales bacterium | reverse complement strand
CTCGATAGTCACGCGTCCGGTTGAGAGGTCAACAGCAACGGAGTCGATACCGTTGAGTTTACCAATATTATTTTCAACATTCATTTTACAATGGTTGCAGGTCATGCCTTCCACATTAATTGTTTTAATTGCCATTTTCGTATTCATATTTAAAGGTTGAACATCAATAGGTTGTTTTTTAAAGATCTTGGGAAAGAATTTTCTAAGCAGTCCGTTGACGAGCAGGGCTGTGAGTACAATTGCCGAACCGGCCTGCAGCCAGTGGGGCAGAAACTCATGAGAACCGGCGCCGGCGTGTATGTTTTGCAGTGCCTGTGTAAACCATTCGCGGGGCATGAATTCGTTCACGACAAAGCCGAAAGCCAGAGCTCCTGCTATAATTGAAAACAGGTAGGCGAACAGGGTTTTCCTTCCCATGACGTTTCCGATCACCGAGATAGTGGCTGCATTGGTTGCCGGGCCGGCCATAAGGAATACGATGGCAGCTCCCGGGGAAAGTCCTTTCAGCATGAGTGCCGCGGCGATTGGAACCGAACCGGTGGCACAGACATATAAAGGCACAGAGGCGGCCAGGATAACCAACATACTCAGGTAATCGTTCGACAGGTACCGGAGGAAAAAATCGTCGGGAATGATTACCGCAATAAGGGCCGCAGCCAGAAGTCCGATGGAAAGCCATTTTACGATGTCTTCCAGGAAGTCGACAAAGGCATAGCGGAGCATTTCTTTCAGGCCGACTTTTTTGTTTTTTGGAATGGCAGGGGCCTCTGCGCCGGATGGTGTTTTTTTCCTTTCCCTGTTTCCGGCTTTGTTCGTGATAAATCCTCCGAGAAAGCCGGTTACAAGAGCGATCACCGGTCTGATTACAGCCATTGGCAGACCCAGGAGTGACCAGGTTACCATTATAGAGTCTACACCTGTCTGCGGCGTTGAAATCAGAAATGATACCGCCGACCCTTTTGAAGCGCCGTTTTTATAGAATGATACGCCTGTAGGAATAACCCCGCAACTGCAAAGAGGCAGCGGTATACCCAGCAGTGCTGCGTTAATAACCGATCCGGAGTTGTTCTTACCCAGGTATTTGGCAACCTTATGACCGGGGAACCAGGCATAGAGGATCCCTGCAAACAAGAAACCAAGCAACAGGTAAGGCGCCATTTCCACCGTCAGGTGAACCAACTCATGCCAGAATTGTATGATATAATTCATAACTGTTTATTTTGTGTCTGTCCATAATGTCCGATAACTGCGTTGTTACAAAAATTTTAATTCCTCTTATGCATTCGTATACTGCTGATTAAAATTTTTGCACGCTCCCGTTTAGAACGGAACAGGCTTTGTTCCCGAACATTTTGATCCAGACACCTGTACTTTATTGACAGACAATATTTAAGGTACATGTCGGCAAAAACAAGACGGTTGATTAACAGCAAGCCTCTATGGGGGAATGAATGATGCAATGCACGACGCATTCTTTTATCCCTCCTGTTTTTTTGCCATTTATTCGTTCTACTAACTGAATTACACCAGATTTGTTTTATAGGCCCGTTGTTTTTTCAACCGTTTTGAAAATCATGGTGTTCAACACGTCCATCAGGAAAATGCCGGTGAACGGTAATAAAACAGGTACGGGGTATTACAGTACCAATGAAGGATATCGTCAGCATTCCTTATAAACTGGTCAACCTACAGGTGCACGTTGGCTATTTAAAGCCGGGCAAAAATACACTTATTTTTTCTTTTCGGAAGGCTGAGGCTGAACAGGATGAGAATGTTTGCCGTGTTTCCTTGACCAGATAAGCAGGCCGATGCCGAATGCTACAAATGGAATACTCAGGATCTGCCCCATATCGAGATGGACTTTATTGACAAGGTTGATCTCGAAATCGGATTGTACAAATTTCACATACTCAATAAGGAAGCGGGCGGTAAATACCAAAATAAGGAACCAGGCGAATATTACGCCGTCTTTGAGTCGTGAACCGTATTTCCGGATAGCCCAGAACAGGATGATAAAAATGAGCAGGTAGCTGAGGCCTTCGTATATTTGGGTCGGATGACAGGGAAGGTGCTGGCCCAGGAGTTCGCCGGTGTTGGGGTCGTAAAAATTAACCCGGCTGCGGTCACGGATAAACTCAAAACCCCAGGGCAGTGTTGTAGGACGACCATAGATCTCAGAGTTCATCAGGTTACCGGTTCGGATAAAGAAACCACCCAGCGCTGTAGCCACGGCCACGCGGTCCATGATCCACAGGTATGACAGCTTATATTTTCTTACATACAACCAAATGGCGATGAG
>DASQZK010000639.1:0-4001 GCA_035638735.1 Bacteroidales bacterium | reverse complement strand
AGAAAATATTAATACATACTTTTCTAAGCTGTCTGCCATTGCAGACAGCTTTTTTTTTCTTCCGGTACAGAGACGTGTCGGGTGTTAACCTTCAAATTCTTTCGGTACCCCGCAAATCATTTTGAAAGCCTTATCACCTTTATTACGGTACTGGTGTTTCTCATTGGGTATGACCAGGGCAAAATCGCCCGCTTTTAAAAGCGTTTCTTCTCCCTTTTCATTGACCAGGGCACCTTCTCCTTCAATAATGTAATTCATGTGTTCGTAATCGTGACTGTGGAAGGGTGTGTAACCACCTTTCTCCAGGGTAAAAACCCGGTAAGCATAGACAGGTGTTCCGTCCTTTTCCGAAAGGGGAACCTGTTTCCAGGCACCAGAGGCTCCTTCCATCTCGACTTTTGATTTTTCGGTCTTATCAAGTGATATGATTTTCATGACTTCCGGTTTTTAGTGATTGTTATACAAGCGTTATAAATTGTACCGGGCTTACAGCCGGCATCGATTGTAAAATTACATAGAGTCTGTCAATAAAGTCCAGGTTTCTGGATCAAAATGTTCGGGAACAAAGCCTGTCCCGTTCTAAACGGGAGCGTGCAAAAATTTTAATCCGCAGTATACTAATGTATTTGAGGAATTAAAATTTTTGTAACAACGAAGTTATCGGACATTATGGACAGACACTTCATAAACTCCGGTGGTTTTGAAATATATCGTAACCAGAACCGCGGAAGGTGTGAAAAGAAATGCACACTCTGGTACCGGTATATCCCAGGAAAACAAAAATATATCTTTATAAAAATCACTCATTCAATCGGTTATGCTATTTGTAAAGTTGGATGACCTGTGAAATTCATGGCAGGCAGGAATTTTGACAAGGAATTCTGAACATGCAGATTTCTTAAAACAGACATTATGGAAAATAAAAGTAACAGGCAGGTACTCCTGGCAAAAAGACCTGACGGTATGCCGGGAAATGAGAATTTTGAAATACGGGAATCGCAGTTCCCTGGTATTAAAGATGATGAGATTTTGACAAAGAATCTTTATGTGTCGGTCGATCCCTATATGCGTGGCAGGATGACCGATACGGGAGGCAGTCCGTATTCTTTCGGGCTTCATGAACTGATAACCGGACGCACTATTGGCGAGGTCCTTGAAAGCCGATCCCCTTTATTTTCAAAGGGCGATTACGTGATTGGCATGATGGGCTGGGAAGAATATTCAGCCGTAAATGCTGGTGATGTGGAAAAACTCGATCCCGATATGGCTCCCTTAAGCGCTTACTTGGGCGTTATTGGTATGACAGGCCTTACGGCCTATTTCGGACTCCTGGACGTGGCAAAAGCTGAAAAGGGTGAAACGGTTGTTGTCTCAGCTGCTGCCGGAGCCGTTGGTAATGTGGCCGGACAAATAGCCGGGATAAAAGGCTGCCGTGTGGTCGGCATTGCCGGATCGGATGAAAAAATTAAGATGCTGAAGCATGAATTGTCTTTCGATGACGCCATTAACTATAAAACAACCTCCGACCTGGCCGGTGCCATCCGTAAAGCCTGTCCCCGGGGAGTGGATGTTTATTTTGATAACGTGGGAGGCGAGATCTCCGATGCTGTTCTTTCCAATCTGAATCGCAATGCACGTATTGCTGTCTGCGGACAAATTTCACTCTATAATTTGGAAGAAACCCCGACTGGGCCGCGTGTACAGCCGGTTCTCCTTGCCCGTTCAGCAACGATGGAAGGTTTTATGGTCGGCAATTATACCGATAAATACCATGAAGCCAGGCAGCAGCTTGCCCGTTGGCTCAAAGATGGTAAACTCGTCTCGCGTGAACATATTGTAGAGGGCTTTGAACATATTACCGACGCATTTATAGGTCTCTTTACAGGCGATAATACAGGTAAGCAGGTCGTTAAATTATAACATGAATTCCTTCAGTATATATAGGTGAGGCATTATGGATCGGTGACGGATAACGGGAGGGGAGATCATCTTTTTACCTTAGCGACCCTCCCGGCTGTCCGCATTTCCAAATTTATAACCAGTATTGAAACATCCGGGCACACGAAGATGCCTTTGCATGGCTGGAAAAACATCTATCCGCTGCCAGGTTGGTATGTTAATTTTTCTTAACGCACGAACATTGTTTCAAAAAAATTGTATTAATTTTGACCTTTCATACAAAGGGGTCAAAGTGTATAAAGACGAGTATACATTATGGTGAAAGTGCAGTATAGCGGTGATAAACGGGATAAGATTGATTTTATTCTTCAGACGGCACAAAACAGGTTTGGGATGTACGGTCTGGAAAAGACTACCATGCGTGAGATTGCCGGTGATGTAGGGATGTCAAAAGCATCGCTGTATTATTATTTTCCCGACAAGGTCAGCCTTTTCCATGCCGTGATAAAGAAAGAGCAGGACGACTTTTTCAAATTTCTTGATGAGAGCCGCCGTAAGCTCATGAAACCGGATCAGATGCTGGAGGAATACATTCATGTGAGGAACGTGTATTTCCGAACGTTTATTAATCTGAGCAAGTTGCGTTTAAATGCCATGAAAGAGCTGCGGCCAGTGATGCGCGATCTGATTGAAGACCTGAAGGCCAGGGAGCTGCGTTATATACGTGGGATACTCATTACCGGTCGTGAAACGAATGACTTCCGTGATATTGATGAAGAGATAGTGGCTTCGGTCTTTCTTGATTCGTTACAGGGGATCAGGCGGACGTACCTGGGCCGGTCGGATCTGAGCGGTTTGGAGACGTTAAACCTTGAAGATATGGAAAAAAAGATGGCGGTTTTTTACGACCTTTTTATAAATGGAATTACCGGGAAGGCAGGAGCCGGCTCCGGGAAAGGATAAACTTATTATTGACGAATAAACAACATGAAGAACAAAACTGAAAAGCAAGGAAGAAAGAAGGGGTTGAAATTCTACATTCCCATGATCCTGGTTATTGCCACGGTAGTTATACTCAGTGTACTATGGTATTCGAAATACTCCAGTTACATTTCCACCGACGATGCATTTATTGAATCGGACAAGGTAACTGTGAGCAGTCAGATGATGGGTCAGATTACCTCTCTTTACGCCAAAGAGGGTGACACGGTAAAGCAAGGTCAACTACTTATTGAGCTCGACTCCAGCGACCTTGTTGCCCGCAAGCGCCAGGCAGAAACGCAGCTGGCCCAGGCCAAAAGCTCGAAGCTTCAGGCCCAGGCGAAGTTCAATTACGAAAAGGAGAGCATCAGGGTTGTAGAGATAGAATATGAACGTGTGTCGGAGGATTTTGACCGGGCGAAAAAGCAATATGAAGGCAATGTGATTACCCGTGAACAGTTCGATCACAGTCGCAAGGCTCTCGAGACGGCCAAAGCACGCCTTGATGCTTCGCGGTCCCAGCTCAAGGTAGCCGGGACAATGATTGAATCGGCTGTAGCAGCCATGGTGAGTGCCAGGGCGCAGATTGCCGTGCTCGACAGCCAGCTTGAAAAGACGAGGATTGTTGCACCGGCTGCCGGGATTATCGCCAGGCGTTGGATGCTTCCCGGCGAGACAACCCAGCCGGGTCAGGCGATTTACACTATTTCCGAAAACCAGGACCTGTGGGTCATGGTCTATCTCGAGGAGACGAAACTAAAAAATGTAAGCATAGGCCAGGAGGTGAAATTTTCTGTTGACGCCTATCCCGGGACTGATTTTTCGGGCCGGGTATTTTACATCGGTTCGAATACAGCCTCACAATTTTCACTGATCCCGGCCAACAATGCATCAGGGAATTTCACCAAAGTTACCCAGAGGGTGCCGGTGAAAGTGTCCATCGACAGCATTGGAACACGGGAAAACAAGCAGCCTGCAGATTTGCTTGCAGGGATGTCGGTTGAAATAAAAATTATTAAACGATGAAGAGGCGACGGATAACTCCGGGACACAGGATTAGACGGTCATTCAGAAATAAGTTCGATTATTTTCATCCGGAGGACCCCAAATACAAGTGGCTA